>NZ_KV802689.1:0-233 GCF_001810785.1 Streptococcus sp. HMSC073F11 | reverse complement strand
TCTGGAGTAAAGGTAATAGAGCCATCTGGATTGATGCTGTATTCACCTACACCTGAAACGGTCTTCGTTGACTGACCATCTTCGAAAGTCATTGGTTTCGTATCATCAATTGGAACCAATGGATTACCTTCTGTGAAGGTTGGGGTACCTTTTTGCGGTTGACCTTGGATACCATTTGAAGTGGCATCCGTTGAAGTTGGAACTACTTCTTTCACCACCGCTTGGTACTTGAC
>NZ_KV802688.1:0-743 GCF_001810785.1 Streptococcus sp. HMSC073F11 | reverse complement strand
AGAGGGTCAGCGGTTCGATCCCGTTAACTCCCATAGGTCCCGTAGTGTAGCGGTTATCACGTCGCCCTGTCACGGCGAAGATCGCGGGTTCGATTCCCGTCGGGACCGTTTAAGATAACGGAAGTTATTTTAGACTCGTTAGCTCAGTTGGTAGAGCAATTGACTTTTAATCAATGGGTCACTGGTTCGAGCCCAGTACGGGTCATATATGCGGGTTTGGCGGAATTGGCAGACGCACCAGATTTAGGATCTGGCGCTTAACGGCGTGGGGGTTCAAGTCCCTTAACCCGCATTAAGATAAAATAAATGAGCCGGCTTAGCTCAGTTGGTAGAGCATCTGATTTGTAATCAGAGGGTCGCGTGTTCAAGTCATGTAGCCGGCATTTTTAGATAGAAGAAAACAGTGCGAACGTAGTTCAGTGGTAGAACACCACCTTGCCAAGGTGGGGGTCGCGGGTTCGAATCCCGTCGTTCGCTTAGAGAGGCCGGGGTGGCGGAACTGGCAGACGCACAGGACTTAAAATCCTGCGATTGGTAACGATCGTACCGGTTCGATTCCGGTCCTCGGCATAATATAGAGCACCCTTAGCTCAACTGGATAGAGTACCTGACTACGAATCAGGCGGTTAGAGGTTCGACTCCTCTAGGGTGCATTTTTCTATTTAACTCGGGAAGTAGCTCAGCTTGGTAGAGTACTTGGTTTGGGACCAAGGTGTCGCAGGTTCGAATCCT
Organism: Streptococcus sp. HMSC073F11; assembly: GCF_001810785.1. Lineage (GTDB taxonomy): Bacteria > Bacillota > Bacilli > Lactobacillales > Streptococcaceae > Streptococcus. Next base: position 11 of record NZ_KV802688.1, on the reverse strand, counting down.
GTCTTCCCGAT
>NZ_KV802687.1:0-380 GCF_001810785.1 Streptococcus sp. HMSC073F11 | reverse complement strand
AGTGACAAAGACCTTTGAAAACTGAACAAGACGAACCAATGTGCAGGGCACTACAACTAAGGTTGTAGTACTGAACAATGAAAAAACAATAAATCTGTCAGTGACAGAAATGAGTGAGAACTCAAACTTTTAATGAGAGTTTGATCCTGGCTCAGGACGAACGCTGGCGGCGTGCCTAATACATGCAAGTAGAACGCTGAAGGAGGAGCTTGCTTCTCCGGATGAGTTGCGAACGGGTGAGTAACGCGTAGGTAACCTGCCTGGTAGCGGGGGATAACTATTGGAAACGATAGCTAATACCGCATAAGAGTAGATGTTGCATGACATTTGCTTAAAAGGTGCAATTGCATCACTACCAGATGGACCTGCGTTGTATTAGC
>NZ_KV802686.1:0-284 GCF_001810785.1 Streptococcus sp. HMSC073F11 | reverse complement strand
TTTATAGGTATGGTAGGAGAGCGTTCTATGTGTGATGAAGGTATACCGTGAGGAGTGCTGGAACGCATAGAAGTGAGAATGCCGGTATGAGTAGCGAAAGACAGGTGAGAATCCTGTCCACCGTAAGACTAAGGTTTCCAGGGGAAGGCTCGTCCGCCCTGGGTTAGTCGGGACCTAAGGAGAGACCGAAAGGTGTATCCGATGGACAACAGGTTGATATTCCTGTACTAGAGTATGTAGTGATGGAGGGACGCAGTAGGCTAACTAAAGCAGACGATTGGAAG
>NZ_KV802685.1:0-401 GCF_001810785.1 Streptococcus sp. HMSC073F11 | reverse complement strand
GAAGTAGACTTGGCAGGAACTCAAGGCAAATCAGATAAAGATCTTCTTGACCTCTTGAAACAAAATGGTACACAAAGTTATAAAGCCACTATCAAGGTATACGGTGCTAAAGATGGTAAGGCCGATTTAAGCAACCTCGTAGCAACAAAAGATTTGGATGTCAACTTGAACGGCTTGACCACCCCAGCTGAAGTGCAAAAAGGTGTGGCCGACAATACTAAAGACACAGTGGATGTTCCAGCCTCTTACTTGGATAAAGCGAACTTCCCAGGTCCATTCACAGCTGGTGTCAACCAAGTCATTCCATACGAATTCTTCGCTGGTGACGGTATGTTAACCCGCCTTATCTTGAAAGCCTCAGACAAGGCTCCATGGTCAGACAATGGTTCAGCAAAAAATCC
>NZ_KV802684.1:158539-172555 GCF_001810785.1 Streptococcus sp. HMSC073F11 | reverse complement strand
AAGGTGTCGCAGGTTCGAATCCTGTCTTCCCGATTCATTCAGAGATACGTAAGCGTATCTTTTTTATTTAACTAGATATTATATACATTAAGAGAGAAAGCGTTCGCTTCTCTCTTTTTTTTAATTTCAGTAATTCATTTTGATCGCGTATACTTTTTTATTTCCTGATTTGTTCAATGAATACTGTAGTTTAGGTACATAAATTAAAATTTAACAGATTGTATAATTCTCACAAACTTTTAAGAAAGTAATTGAAGAGTTTTTTTGTTCTACCTATAATATATGTGTTTGTGCGATAAAAATTTCTGCTCTTTTGATTTTAAATAAGTATTAGTTTTCAATATAGTGTGAATTGGGTTTGATATCTCTTTTGAGGAAGCTGCCTTAGATTTTTCTACTTGTGTTTTATTGTATAGTGTATCTTGCTTGTTTTGAACAGAATCTTTTATGACATTTGTCATATTTCCTAGTGACAGAAGCATCTAGCTCCGCAAACTTCAAAAGTCTATAATTGAAGTATGAAATGGAGGAAGAAAAAATGAAACATAAAGTAATTGTCGCAATGAGTTTAGTAGCAGCAGGAGTCATGACTTATCTCATGTTTTCAGGATTGGATGAAGGCTTCTATCATTTTCCTTGGGAGTTGTTTGCAGGATTTGGCATGATGTCTTGGCTTATCCGAGAAGGCTTGAAATTGGTCTCAGATGTGAAAAAGGAGTTCGAAAAATGAAAAAAGCGTTTCTCTATCTTTTTATTGGACTATCACTAGTGGTATGGTTGGTAGAAATGTTTACAGGTTGGTTTGATCAAGCCTTCCTTCACCAATTCATCCGTGGTGCCTGGGGACTAGGATTTATGACTTTTATCGCCTTTCCTATGGGAAAGGAGTGGTTGAAAGGAGAATATCATGAACATGATTAAGGTAGAAAGCCTAAATAAAAACATCAAGGGCAAGGCTATTTTGAAGGATATTTCCTTTGAGGTAGCTGAAGGTGAATGCGTCGCCTTGATTGGGCCCAATGGTGCTGGGAAGACCACACTCTTGGACTGTCTGCTTGGAGATAAACTGGTCACAAGCGGTCAAGTATCCATCCAAGGCTTGCCAGTGACGAGCTCTAAGTTAGACTACACAAGATCCTACCTCCCTCAAGAAAATGTCATCGTTCAGAAATTAAAGGTCAAAGAGTTGATTGCTTTCTTTCAAAGCATTTACCCAAATCACTTGAGCAACCAGGAAATCGATCAACTATTGCAGTTTGACCAGCAACAAAAAGAGCAATTCGCAGAAAAATTATCAGGTGGGCAAAAGCGTCTCTTTTCTTTCGTCTTGACCTTGATTGGGCGACCAAAGCTTGTCTTTTTAGATGAACCAACTGCTGCTATGGATACCTCTACTCGTCAACATTTTTGGGAAATTGTTCAGGACCTAAAAGCGCAGGGAGTCACCATTCTTTATTCGTCCCATTACATCGAAGAGGTAGAGCATACAGCGGATCGAATCTTGGTCTTGAATAAGGGAGAGTTGATTCGCGATACAACACCTCTAGCCATGCGCAGTGAGGAGATTGAAAAGCACTTTATCCTTCCTCTGGCATACAAGGAAATTGTTGAGCAGTCTAACTTGGTTGAAAACTGGGTACAAAAACAAGATGCTCTGCAAGTAGTCACACGAGAGGCAAATGCTTTCTGGGAACTGTTAGTTCAAGCAGGATGTAGCATACAAGAAATTGAAGTCAATAATCGTAGCTTGTTGGATACAATCTTTGAAGAAACACAAAAGGGAGATGACTAAGATGAAACGATGGATCGCACTAAACAAGATAGAATTTCTATTGACCAAACGACAATTGGTCTATTATCTATTATCTGTAGGGATGCCGGCAGCCTTCTATTTATTCTTTTCAGGCATGTACCAGGACACACCCGGTGGACCAGATAATTTTATGCGTGATTACCTCATCTCCATGACGGCTTTTTCCATGATGTCGACAGCCATGTTTTCATTCCCAGCTGTTTTATATACCGATAAAATCAACAACTGGCAGAAAACATTGCGCCATACCCCTGTAAATATGGTAGAATATTATCTATCAAAGATAACAAGTATGATGGTTGATTATTTGGTCTCAATCCTGGTTGTTTTCTCAGTTGGACACTTGGTCAGAGGTGTGGATATGCCTCTAGGAAGCTGGATTGGGGCTGCGTTCTTACTGATAGTAGGAAGTGTAGCTTTTGTAGCGCTTGGCTTGACCTTGACACTCTTGCCTTCTAGTCAGCTGATGTCTGTAGTGGGAAATCTTCTCTATCTAGGCTTGGCTGTTTTAGGTGGGCTCTGGATGCCCATCTCTTTATTTCCAGACTGGATGCAAGCAGTAGGTAAGTGTCTTCCAACTTATCAGTTGATGGAGTTGCTCAAGACCTTCTTAAACGAGGATGGCATCAATCTATCAGCTACAGTTTATCTACTTGTTTTTTCAGCAGTTTTGTTTGGTTTGACCATTTACCTTCAAGGTCATAAGGAGAATACTTAATGCTTGAAAGACTGAAAAGCATAGACTATATGTATTGGGCCAGTTTGATTTTTATGGTTTTTCCCATCGTTCCTGTAGTGACTGGGGAGCTTCCTAGCTGGCATTTATTGATTGATATTCTATTTATCTTGGCTTACTTAGGCGTTTTAACCACCAAGAGTCAACGCTTATCCTGGATCTTTTGGATTATCATGCTAGCTTATGTAGCTGGCTATACCGCCTTTGTTGGTGTAAATTATATCTGGTTCTTCTTTTTCCTTGCCAATCTCTTAATTTATCATTTCGGCGTACGTAGTTTTAATTCTTTACATGTCCGGACTTTTCTACTTGCTCAAGTCCTTGTTGTGGGGCAACTTTTGATTTTTCAGGAAGTTGAAGTTGAGTTTCTAGTCTATCTGCTTGGAATTATCACTTTTATCGATTTAATGACTTTTGGCTTGGTTCGGATTCGTATTGTGGAGGATTTGAAAGAAGCTCAGGCTAAGCAAAATGCCCAGATAAATCTATTGCTTGCTGAAAATGAACGCAGTCGTATCGGTCAGGATTTGCATGATAGCTTGGGACACACTTTTGCTATGCTGAGTGTCAAGACAGATTTGGCCTTGCAGTTATTTCAGATGGAGGCTTATCCACAGGTGGAAAAGGAATTAAAAGAAATTCACCAGATCAGTAAGGATTCCATGAATGAAGTGCGAACCATTGTGGAAAATCTTAAGTCTAGAACTTTGACATCCGAACTAGAGACTGTGAAAAAGATGTTAGAAATTGCTGGAATTGAGGTGGAAATAGCTAATCAACTAGATACAGCTAGCTTAACTCAGGAATTGGAGTCAACGGCTTCCATGATTTTGCTTGAATTAGTGACCAATATCATCAAACATGCTAAAGCGTCTAAAGTTTACTTGAAATTAGAACGGACAGAGAAAGAACTCATTCTAACAGTGAGAGATGATGGCTGTGGCTTTACTTCTATAAAGGGGGATGACCTCCATACAGTTCGAGATCGTGTTCTTCCATTTTCGGGAGAGGTAAATGTGATTAGTCAGAAACAACCGACAGAAGTTCAGGTTCGATTACCTTATAAGGAGAGAAAGTAGATGAAAGTGTTAGTCGCAGAAGATCAAAGTATGTTGAGAGATGCTATGTGTCAGTTGCTCACGCTTCAACCGGATGTGGAGTCTGTCCTTCAAGCCAAGAATGGGCAAGAAGCAATCCAACTATTAGAAAAGGAGTCTGTAGATATCGCCATCCTTGACGTAGAAATGCCTGTTAAGACAGGTCTTGAAGTCTTGGAGTGGATACGAGCAGAAAATCTAGAAACAAAGGTGGTTGTGGTGACGACCTTCAAGCGTCCTGGGTATTTTGAACGTGCGGTCAAGGCTGGTGTAGATGCTTATGTATTAAAAGAAAGAAACATTGCAGAACTCATGCAAACCTTGCAAACTGTCCTCGAAGGGCGCAAGGAGTATTCGCCTGAATTGATGGAAGTGGTGATGACGCATCCCAATCCGTTGACAGAACAAGAAATCGCAGTTTTAAAGGGAATTGCTCAGGGCTTCTCTAACCAAGAAATTGCAGACAAACTTTATCTATCCAATGGAACAGTCCGAAACTATGTCACCAATATTCTTTCAAAACTAGATGCAGGTAATCGAACAGAGGCAGCTAATATCGCGAAAGAATCTGGTTGGTTGTGATGATATAATATTTTTTGAACATTATGTGCTAAAATTGATGGGATTGAATGGAACAATACTAACTTTAGGAGGGTGGGATTCCTCCCTTTTCTTTTTTTAGGGAGCACTACAAAAGAGCTAAAATTAACAATAAAAAAGAAAAATATCTTGACAACCAAGGGAAAATTTTGTTACAATAATAGACGGTACTTTTTACTTTTGGTCTCTCAAGAGTGTACAGGGACGTGCTGACAAATGTTGCAAAAGTACACACAGATGATAGCTGTCACCAAGTGTATCATCACCAAAAATAAAAAAACACAGGAGAATGTAGATGCCTACAATTAACCAATTGGTTCGCAAACCGCGTAAATCAAAAGTAGAAAAATCTAAATCACCAGCTTTGAACGTTGGTTACAACAGTCATAAAAAAGTTCAAACAAACGTTTCTTCACCACAAAAACGTGGTGTTGCAACTCGTGTTGGAACAATGACACCTAAAAAACCTAACTCAGCCCTTCGTAAATTCGCTCGTGTACGTTTGAGCAACCTTATCGAAGTTACTGCCTACATCCCAGGTATCGGACACAACTTGCAAGAGCACAGCGTGGTTCTTCTTCGTGGTGGACGTGTAAAAGACCTTCCAGGGGTACGTTACCATATCGTCCGTGGTGCACTTGATACTGCAGGTGTTAACGATCGTAAACAAGGCCGTTCTAAATACGGTACTAAACGTCCAAAAGCATAAGGAAAGGGGATAAAGAGAAATGAGTCGTAAAAATAGAGCTCCAAAACGTGACGTATTGCCAGATCCGCTTTACAATTCACAACTAGTTACTCGTCTTATCAACCGCGTTATGCTTGATGGTAAACGTGGTACAGCTGCTTCAATCGTTTACGGTGCCTTTGAGCAAATCAAAGAAGCTACTGGAAACGATGCACTTGAAGTATTTGAAACAGCTATGGAAAACATTATGCCTGTACTTGAAGTACGTGCACGTCGTGTTGGTGGTTCTAACTACCAAGTCCCAGTTGAAGTTCGTCCAGAACGTCGTACAACACTTGGACTTCGTTGGTTGGTAACAATTGCTCGTCTTCGTGGTGAACACACAATGCAAGACCGTCTTGCAAAAGAAATCTTGGATGCTGCTAACAACACTGGTGCAGCTGTTAAGAAACGTGAAGACACTCACCGTATGGCTGAAGCTAACCGTGCATTCGCACACTTCCGTTGGTAAGATTAAGATACTAAGGGCGTTAAAAAAGCTACTGAAAATTAGGAAGCTTGACGCGGAATCAAAGATTCTAGGAAAGCTTATCTATTTTCCAAGCTTTTAGACCGAGTTCAATTGAGCTCGATCAGCTCTTAGCAACAACTCAACTTACCATCTCGTAAGTTGAAACCAACAATAGCATGAAAACATTGAGAACGGGTAGGTCCTGCCTATCCGTTTTTATTAAAATCGTGTTATAATAGAATAGAAATCAAAAATAAATAGGAGAAACAAACCTCATGGCACGCGAATTTTCACTTGAAAAAACTCGTAATATCGGTATCATGGCTCACGTCGATGCTGGTAAAACAACAACTACTGAGCGTATTCTTTACTACACTGGTAAAATCCACAAAATCGGTGAAACTCACGAAGGTGCGTCACAAATGGACTGGATGGAGCAAGAGCAAGAGCGTGGTATCACTATCACATCTGCTGCGACAACAGCTCAATGGAACAACCACCGCGTAAACATCATCGACACACCAGGACACGTGGACTTCACAATCGAAGTACAACGTTCTCTTCGTGTATTGGATGGTGCGGTTACCGTTCTTGACTCACAATCAGGTGTTGAGCCTCAAACTGAAACAGTTTGGCGTCAAGCAACTGAGTATGGAGTTCCACGTATCGTATTTGCCAACAAAATGGACAAAATCGGTGCTGACTTCCTTTACTCTGTAAGCACACTTCACGATCGTCTTCAAGCAAATGCACACCCAATCCAATTGCCAATCGGTTCTGAAGATGACTTCCGTGGTATCATCGACTTGATCAAGATGAAAGCTGAAATCTATACTAACGACCTTGGTACAGATATCCTTGAAGAAGACATCCCAGCTGAATACCTTGACCAAGCTCAAGAATACCGTGAAAAATTGATCGAAGCAGTTGCTGAAACTGACGAAGAATTGATGATGAAATACCTCGAAGGTGAAGAAATCACTAACGAAGAATTGAAAGCTGGTATCCGTAAAGCGACTATCAACGTTGAATTCTTCCCAGTATTGTGTGGTTCTGCCTTCAAGAACAAAGGTGTTCAATTGATGCTTGATGCGGTTATTGACTACCTTCCAAGCCCACTTGACATCCCAGCGATCAAAGGTATCAACCCAGATACAGATGAAGAAGAAACTCGTCCAGCATCTGATGAAGAGCCATTTGCAGCTCTTGCCTTCAAGATCATGACAGACCCATTCGTAGGTCGTTTGACATTCTTCCGTGTTTACTCTGGTGTTCTTCAATCAGGTTCATACGTATTGAACACTTCTAAAGGTAAACGTGAGCGTATCGGACGTATCCTTCAAATGCACGCCAACAGCCGTCAAGAAATTGACACTGTTTACTCAGGTGATATCGCTGCTGCCGTTGGTTTGAAAGATACTACAACTGGTGACTCATTGACTGATGAAAAAGCTAAAATCATCCTTGAGTCAATCAACGTTCCAGAACCAGTTATCCAATTGATGGTTGAGCCAAAATCTAAAGCTGACCAAGACAAGATGGGTATCGCCCTTCAAAAATTGGCTGAAGAAGATCCAACATTCCGCGTTGAAACAAACGTTGAAACTGGTGAAACAGTTATCTCTGGTATGGGTGAGCTTCACCTTGACGTCCTTGTTGACCGTATGCGTCGTGAGTTCAAAGTTGAAGCTAACGTAGGTGCTCCTCAAGTATCTTACCGTGAAACATTCCGCGCTTCTACTCAAGCACGTGGATTCTTCAAACGTCAGTCTGGTGGTAAAGGTCAATTCGGTGATGTATGGATTGAATTTACTCCAAACGAAGAAGGTAAAGGATTCGAATTCGAAAACGCAATCGTCGGTGGTGTGGTTCCTCGTGAATTTATCCCAGCGGTTGAAAAAGGTTTGGTAGAATCTATGGCTAACGGTGTTCTTGCAGGTTACCCAATGGTTGACGTTAAAGCTAAACTTTACGATGGTTCATACCACGATGTCGACTCATCTGAAACTGCCTTCAAGATCGCGGCTTCACTTGCTCTTAAAGAAGCTGCTAAATCAGCACAACCAGCTATCCTTGAACCAATGATGCTTGTAACAATCACTGTTCCAGAAGAAAACCTTGGTGATGTTATGGGTCACGTAACTGCTCGTCGTGGACGTGTAGATGGTATGGAAGCACATGGTAACAGCCAAATCGTTCGTGCTTACGTTCCACTTGCTGAAATGTTCGGTTACGCAACAGTTCTTCGTTCTGCATCTCAAGGACGTGGTACATTCATGATGGTATTTGACCACTACGAAGATGTACCTAAGTCAGTACAAGAAGAAATCATTAAGAAAAACAAAGGTGAAGACTAATCAGTCCTCACTCTAGAAGGAAGTCACTTAGTGGCTTCCTTTTGTCTTTAGAAAACACCTCTAAGTATGGTAAAATAGTAGGAGAATAATGTGAGGAAAATGAATGTCAAATAGTTTTGAAATTTTGATGAATCAATTGGGGATGCCTGCTGAAATGAGACAGGCTCCTGCTTTAGCACAGGCCGATATTGAGCGAGTTGTGGTTCATAAAATTAGTAAGGTATGGGAGTTTCATTTCGTATTTTCTAATATTTTACCGATTGAAATTTTTTTAGAATTAAAGAAAGGTTTGAGGGAAGAGTTTTCTAAGACAGGCAATAAAGCTATTTTCGAAATCAAGGTTCTGTCTCAAGAATTTTCAAACCAACTTTTGCAGTCCTACTATAGGGAGGCTTTCTCTGAGGGCCCATGTGCTAGTCAAGGTTTTAAGTCCCTTTATCAGAATTTGCGAGTTCGTGCTGAGGGCAATCAACTCTTGATTGAAGGCTCTGAGGCGATTGATAAGGAACATTTTAAGAAGAATCATCTTCCTAATTTAGCTAAACAACTTGAAAAATTCGGCTTTCCTACTTTTAACTGTCAAGTAGAGAAAAATGATGTGCTGACCCAAGAACAGGAAGAAGCCTTTCATGCTGAAAATGAGCAGATTGTTCAAGCGGCCAATGAGGAAGCGATTCGTGCTATGGAGCAACTGGAACAGATGGCACCACCTCCAGCTGAAGAGAAAACAGCCTTTGATTTTCAGGCCAAAAAGGCTGCGGCTAAGCCAAAGCTAGATAAGGCGGAGATTACTCCTATGATCGAAGTGACGACGGAGGAAAATCGTTTGGTCTTTGAAGGGGTTGTTTTTGATGTGGAGCAAAAAGTGACCAGAACAGGGCGTGTTTTGATCAACTTTAAAATGACGGACTACACTTCAAGTTTTTCGATGCAAAAGTGGGTTAAGAATGAGGAAGAGGCTCAGAAATTTGATCTCATCAAGAAAAATTCTTGGCTCCGTGTTCGTGGGAATGTGGAGATGAATAACTTCACACGCGATTTGACTATGAACGTGCAAGACGTGCAGGAAGTTGTTCACTATGAGCGGAAGGATTTAATGCCAGAAGGAGAACGACGGGTTGAGTTTCATGCTCATACTAATATGTCGACCATGGATGCACTACCAGAGGTAGAAGAAATCGTTGCGACAGCTGCTAAGTGGGGACACAAGGCGGTTGCCATCACAGACCATGGAAATGTTCAGTCCTTCCCACATGGCTATAAGGCGGCTAAGAAAGCGGGAATCCAGCTGTTCTATGGTATGGAAGCCAATATCGTGGAGGACCGTGTCCCTATCGTCTACAACGAAGTGGAGATGGACTTGTCGGAAGCGACCTACGTGGTCTTTGACGTGGAAACGACGGGGCTTTCAGCTATCTATAATGATTTGATTCAGGTTGCGGCCTCTAAGATGTACAAGGGGAATGTTATTGCTGAATTTGATGAATTTATCAATCCTGGACATCCCTTGTCAGCTTTTACTACTGAGTTGACTGGAATTACAGATGACCATGTCAAAAATGCCAAACCACTGGAACAAGTTTTGCAAGAATTCCAAGAATTCTGCAAGGATACGGTCTTAGTTGCCCACAATGCTACCTTTGACGTTGGATTTATGAATGCCAACTATGAGCGTCATGGTCTTCCAAGGATTAGTCAGCCAGTTATCGATACGTTAGAGTTTGCTAGAAACCTCTATCCTGAGTATAAGCGTCATGGTTTGGGACCTTTGACCAAGCGTTTTGGTGTGGCCTTAGAACATCACCACATGGCCAACTACGATGCGGAAGCTACTGGTCGTCTGCTCTTCATCTTTATCAAAGAGGTAGCAGAAAAACATGGTGTGACCGATCTAGTTAGACTTAATATTGATTTGATTAGTCCAGATTCTTATAAAAAAGCTCGGATTAAACATGCGACCATTTATGTCAAGAATCAAGTAGGACTAAAAAATATCTTTAAGCTGGTTTCCTTGTCTAATACTAAGTACTTTGAAGGGGTGCCACGGATTCCGAGAACGGTTTTAGATGCCCATCGGGAAGGTTTGATTTTAGGTTCAGCTTGCTCTGAAGGTGAAGTTTTTGATGCAGTCGTTTCCCAAGGTGTGGATGCGGCGGTTGAGGTGGCCAAGTATTATGACTTTATTGAGATCATGCCACCAGCTATCTATGCGCCATTGATCGCCAAGGAGCAGGTCAAGGATATGGAAGAACTACAGACCATTATCAAAAGTTTGATAGAGGTTGGCGACCGTCTTGGCAAGCCCGTTTTGGCTACGGGAAATGTCCACTATATCGAACCAGAAGAAGAGATTTACCGTGAAATTATCGTCCGTAGTTTGGGACAGGGGGCGATGATTAACCGAACTATTGGTCATGGCGAACATGCCCAACCCGCTCCTCTTCCAAAAGCTCATTTTAGAACGACTAATGAAATGTTGGATGAATTTGCATTCTTGGGAGAGGAATTAGCTCGCAAATTGGTTATTGAAAACACCAATGCCTTGGCAGAAATCTTTGAACCCGTTGAGGTTGTTAAGGGTGACTTGTATACGCCTTTCATTGACAAGGCTGAAGAAACGGTCGCTGAATTGACCTATAAGAAAGCTTTTGAGATTTATGGAAATCCGCTGCCAGATATTGTTGATTTGCGGATTGAAAAAGAATTGACTTCCATTCTGGGGAATGGATTTGCTGTGATTTATCTGGCCTCGCAGATGCTGGTTCAACGTTCCAATGAACGGGGTTACTTGGTTGGCTCTCGTGGGTCTGTAGGATCTAGTTTCGTTGCGACCATGATTGGGATTACGGAGGTTAATCCTCTCTCTCCTCACTATGTCTGTGGTCAGTGTCAATACAGCGAGTTTATCACCGATGGTTCTTATGGTTCAGGATTTGATATGCCCAATAAGGACTGTCCTAAATGTGGTCATAAACTCAGCAAAAACGGACAGGATATTCCTTTCGAGACCTTCCTTGGTTTTGATGGGGACAAGGTTCCCGATATTGACTTGAACTTCTCGGGAGAAGATCAGCCTAGTGCTCACTTGGATGTGCGTGATATCTTTGGTGAGGAATATGCCTTCCGTGCAGGAACGGTTGGTACAGTAGCTGCCAAGACCGCTTATGGATTTGTCAAGGGCTATGAGCGAGATTATGGCAAGTTTTATCGTGATGCAGAGGTGGAACGCCTCGCTCAAGGTGCAGCTGGTGTCAAGCGGACGACGGGACAACACCCGGGAGGAATTGTTGTTATTCCTAACTACATGGATGTTTACGACTTTACGCCTGTCCAGTATCCAGCAGATGACGTGACGGCTGAATGGCAGACCACTCACTTTAACTTCCACGATATCGATGAGAACGTCCTCAAACTCGATGTGCTGGGACATGATGATCCGACCATGATTCGAAAACTCCAGGACTTGTCTGGGATTGATCCTAATGAAATCCCTATGGATGACGAAGGCGTGATGGCCCTCTTTTCTGGAACTGATGTGCTAGGTGTGACTCCTGAACAAATCGGAACTCCGACAGGCATGCTGGGGATTCCAGAGTTTGGAACCAACTTTGTACGAGGCATGGTAGATGAAACGCATCCGACGACTTTTGCAGAATTGCTTCAGTTGTCTGGACTGTCCCACGGTACTGACGTTTGGTTGGGAAATGCCCAGGATTTGATTAAACAAGGGATTGCGGATCTATCAACCGTTATCGGTTGTCGAGACGACATCATGGTTTACCTCATGCATGCTGGTCTCGAACCTAAGATGGCCTTTACCATCATGGAACGGGTACGTAAGGGCTTGTGGCTCAAGATTTCCGAAGAGGAACGCAATGGCTACATTGAAGCCATGAAGGCTAATAAGGTGCCAGAGTGGTATATCGAGTCCTGTGGGAAAATTAAGTATATGTTCCCTAAGGCCCATGCGGCAGCCTACGTTATGATGGCCTTGCGTGTAGCTTACTTCAAGGTTCATCATCCCATTTATTACTACTGTGCTTATTTCTCCATTCGTGCTAAGGCTTTTGATATCAAGACCATGGGTGCGGGCTTGGATGCCATTAAGCGCAAAATGGAAGAAATCTCTGAAAAACGGAAGAACAATGAAGCCTCTAATGTGGAGATTGACCTCTATACAACTCTTGAGATTGTCAATGAGATGTGGGAGCGTGGTTTCAAGTTTGGTAAACTCGATCTCTACCGTAGTCAGGCGACAGAGTTCCTCATCGATGGGGATACCCTCATTCCGCCATTTGTAGCAATGGATGGTCTGGGAGAAAACGTTGCTAAGCAACTGGTACGTGCGCGCCAAGAGGGAGAATTCCTCTCTAAAACAGAACTACGCAAACGTGGTGGACTCTCATCAACCTTGGTTGAAAAGATGGATGAAATGGGAATTCTGGGCAATATGCCAGAGGATAATCAGTTGAGTTTGTTTGATGAGTTGTTTTAAGGTCTTGGAGGAAAAAAGATGAAACTAAGAATTTTTGCGGAAGATAAGCCGGCTGAGAAAGTATTTGAATATCAATTAGAACTTGCCGATCAGACAATTCTTCTATCAACAGCACTCTTGTCAGGTGCCATTGCTTTAGCAGGATTATTCTCCGCTTTGAAAGAAAAATAAAAATAGAAAAGAGAAAACAACATGGTTTTACCAAATTTTAAAGAAAATCTAGAAAAATATGCGAAATTGTTGGTTGCAAATGGAATCAACGTGCAACCTGGTCACACTTTGGCTCTCTCTATCGATGTGGAGCAACGCGAGTTGGCTCACTTAATCGTCAAAGAAGCTTATGCCTTGGGTGCGCATGAGGTGATCGTTCAGTGGACAGATGATGTCATCAACCGTGAGAAATTTCTCCATGCGCCGATGGAGCATCTGGACAATGTGCCAGAATACAAGATTGCTGAGATGAACTATCTTTTGGAGAACAAGGCTAGCCGTCTTGGGGTTCGTTCATCTGATCCAGGTGCCTTGAACGGAGTGGATGCTGACAAGCTATCAGCTTCTGCCAAAGCTATGGGACTTGCCATGAAGCCAATGCGTATCGCAACTCAATCTAACAAGGTTAGCTGGACTGTAGCAGCTGCTGCTGGACTTGAGTGGGCTAAGAAAGTCTTTCCAAATGCTGCGAGCGATGAAGAAGCAGTCGATCTCCTTTGGGACCAAATCTTCAAAACTTGCCGTGTCTACGAAGAAGATCCTGTTAAGGCTTGGGAAGAGCATGCAGCTATCCTCAAGAGCAAGGCTGATATGCTTAATAAAGAACAATTTTCAGCCCTTCACTACACAGCGCCAGGGACAGATTTGACACTTGGTTTACCAAAGAACCACGTTTGGGAATCAGCTGGTGCTATCAATGCACAGGGCGAAGGATTCTTGCCAAATATGCCGACAGAGGAAGTCTTCACAGCGCCTGATTTTCGTCGCGCAGATGGTTATGTCACTTCTACAAAACCGCTTAGTTATAACGGAAACATTATTGAAGGTATTAAGGTGACCTTTAAGGATGGACAAATCGTAGATATCACTGCTGAGAAGGGTGATCAGGTCATGAAAGACCTTGTCTTTGAAAATGCGGGTGCGCGTGCCTTAGGTGAATGTGCCTTGGTACCAGATCCAAGCCCAATTTCTCAGTCAGGCATTACCTTCTTTAACACCCTTTTCGATGAAAATGCGTCAAATCACTTGGCTATCGGTGCAGCCTATGCAACTAGCGTTGTTGATGGAGCGGAGATGAGCGAAGAGGAGCTTGAAGCTGCGGGGCTTAACCGTTCAGATGTTCACGTAGACTTTATGATTGGTTCTAACCAAATGGATATCGATGGTATCCGTGAGGATGGGACACGTGTACCACTCTTCCGTAACGGAGATTGGGCAAATTAAGGAGATAATATGTTAGGAAGTATGTTCGTTGGTCTCCTAGTGGGATTTTTAGCAGGTACTCTGACCAATCGTGGAGAACGCATGGGATGTTTTGGAAAAATGTTTCTCGGATGGATTGGTGCCTTTATAGGGCATTTGCTTTTTGGGACTTGGGGACCGATAATAGCAGGAACTGCCATTATTCCGGCAATACTAGGTTCCATGATTGTCTTAGCGATTTTCTGGAGACGAGGAAGTTAATTCCTTAAATCTGATACTCAATGAAAATCAAAGAGCAAACTAGGA
>NZ_KV802684.1:122106-158439 GCF_001810785.1 Streptococcus sp. HMSC073F11 | reverse complement strand
ACGAAGTCAGTAACATCTATACGGCAAGGCGACGTTGACGCGGTTTGAAGAGATTTTTGAAGAGTATGAAACGAAAAGGAGGTTGGTCATTGTACCAGCCTCCTTTTGAGTGTGATATAATAGTTCTATGAGATTAGATAAATTTTTAGTTGCCTGCGCTGTAGGGAGCCGGACAGAGGTCAAAAACATGCTCAAGGCTGGGCGTGTGACTGTAAATGGTAAAAAAGAAAAATCGGCTAAATTGCAGATTGATGAAAAAATAGATGAGATTCGCTTTGATGGGCAAGTGTTGGAGTATGAAGAGTTTGTCTACTACATGATGAACAAGCCCCAAGGGGTTATTTCAGCGACTGAAGATCCTAAACACAGAACGGTGTTGGACTTGTTGGATGACTTGGCTCGGAGCAAGGAAGTTTTCCCAGTAGGTCGCTTGGATATTGACACGCATGGTCTTTTGCTCTTGACCAATGACGGCAAGCTTGCCCATGCTCTTCTTTCACCCAAGCATCATGTGGACAAGACCTATTTGGCTCAGGTCAAGGGAATCATGGCCCAAGAAGATGTGGAGATATTTGCCAAGGGCATTCCGCTCAAAGACTTTACCTGTCAGCCCGCTAGACTGGAGATTCTTTACACAGATGCAGAAAAGAATCAGAGCCAAATCTGTGTGACTATTGCAGAAGGGAAGTTTCATCAGGTCAAGCGTATGGTAGCCTACTGTGGCAAGGAAGTAGTAGACCTACAGCGTTTGGCTATGGGAACTCTGATTTTAGATGAGAACTTACAAAGAGGAGAATGGCGTCGCTTGACCGAGGAGGAATTAGAAGCTCTCCTTGCAAGTATTGCTTAGTTTGGTTTATATTAGAAAAAGGTGAGGAAGAATGTCCTTGCCTTTTATGTTTTTCAGTTGCTTCC
Source organism: Streptococcus sp. HMSC073F11 (assembly GCF_001810785.1). GTDB lineage: Bacteria > Bacillota > Bacilli > Lactobacillales > Streptococcaceae > Streptococcus. The sequence continues at coordinate 157,524 of NZ_KV802684.1, read as the reverse complement.
TTTGTGAAAAGAGTTATAATAGACTGTAGAATAAAAGGAGGAATCTATGGACGCGATTCAAGAATCATTTACTGATAAACTATTTGCCAATTATGAAGCAAATGTAAAATACCAAGCGATTGAAAATGCTGCCAGCCACAACGGAATTTTTGCAGCTCTAGAACGTCGCCAAAGCCATGTAGATAACACACCTGTTTTCTCATTGGATTTGACCAAGGACAAGGTAACCAACCAGAAAGCATCTGGTCGTTGCTGGATGTTTGCAGCTCTTAACACCTTCCGCCACAAACTCATCTCACAATACAAACTAGAAAATTTTGAGTTATCACAGGCCCACACCTTCTTCTGGGACAAGTATGAGAAATCAAACTGGTTCTTGGAGCAAGTGATTGCGACTGCAGACCAAGACTTGACGAGTCGTAAGGTTAGCTTCCTACTCCAAACTCCACAACAAGATGGTGGACAATGGGATATGGTGGTGTCTCTCTTTGAGAAATACGGTGTCGTGCCTAAGTCAGTTTACCCTGAGTCAGTTTCATCTAGTAGCAGCCGTGAGCTAAATGCAATCCTTAACAAATTGCTTCGCCAAGATGCTCAAATCTTGCGTGACTTGCTTGCTTCTGGCGCAGACCAAGCGACTGTTCAAGCTAAGAAAGAAGACCTCTTGCAAGAAATCTTTAACTTCCTTGCTATGTCATTGGGTCTTCCACCACGTAAATTTGACTTTGCTTATCGCGATAAGGATAACAACTACCAAAGCGAAAAGGGCATTACACCACAGGAATTTTACAAGAAATATGTCAATCTTCCTCTAGAAGATTACGTTTCTGTTATCAACGCCCCAACTGCTGACAAGCCTTACGGCAAATCTTACACAGTTGAGATGTTAGGAAATGTAGTTGGTAGCCGTGCAGTTCGCTACATCAACGTGCCGATGGAGCGCTTAAAAGAATTGGCGATTGCTCAAATGCAAGCAGGTGAGACTGTTTGGTTTGGTTCTGATGTTGGTCAGCTCAGCAACCGTAAAGCTGGAATCCTTGCGACAGATGTTTATGACTTTGAATCAAGCATGGATATTCAATTCACTCAAGACAAGGCTGGACGTTTGGATTACACCGAAAGCTTGATGACCCACGCTATGGTTTTGACAGGTGTTGATTTGGACGAAAATGGCAAATCAATCAAGTGGAAGGTTGAAAACTCATGGGGAGACAAGGTCGGTACAGATGGTTACTTTGTTGCCTCAGACGCTTGGATGGACGAATACACATACCAAATCGTTGTCCGCAAAGAATTGCTGACAGCCGAAGAACAGGCTGCCTATGAAGCAGAACCAATTGTTCTTGCACCATGGGATCCAATGGGAGCCTTGGCAGAATAATACTCTTCGAAAATCTCTTCAAACCACGTCAGCTTCGCCTTGCCGTATATATGTTACTGACTTCGTCAGTTCTATCTACAACCTCAAAGCAGTGCTTTGAGCAGCCTGCGGCAAGCTTCCTAGTTTGCTCTTTGATTTTCATTGAGTATAAAAACATAGAAAAAAGGAATCAGGTTTAGAACCTGGTTCCTTTTGAGTTTCTTGATTACATGATACCGAAGAAACGAGCTGCGATACCTACTGCAAAGAGTGCAAGGATGATTGAGATTGGTGATACTTTTTTCTTAAGCAACCACATGCAAAGGAAAGTAAGGAGAAGTCCCATCAATCCTGGGATCAATGAGTTCAACTGTCCTTGAAGAGTTTGTGGTTGAATCTTATCTAGGCTCAATCCACCAAGTGCTTGACCAAGGATACCTTTCAATTCAGCACCTGATACAGGTCCTTCTGGGAAGTTGATGTAGGCACCTTCAGCCAATTGTTTACCTGGAAGGTTAACCGTGAAGTTGATAGATACCCAACGTTGTACAAGAACGGCAAGGATGAACATACCAAGGATAGAAGCACCTTTAGTGATGTCTTTCAAGATACCACCAGACATGTCTTTAGTGATTTCAGATCCAGCCTTGTAACCAAACTCTTGTGTGTACCATAGGAAGGCCATACGGATCGCATTCCATCCGAAGAAGAAGAGAAGTGGTCCAACCAAGTTACCAGATGCAGCAAGTGATGCACCAAGAGCTCCAAGGATAGGACGAACTGTAAACCAGAATACTGGGTCACCGATACCAGCAAGAGGTCCCATCATACCGATTTTAACCCCTTGGATAGCAGCGTCATCGATTTCAACACCGTTCGCACGTTCTTCTTCAAGTGCAAGAGTAACCCCCATGATTGGAGCAGCTACGTATGGGTGAGTGTTGAAGAATTCAAGGTGACGCTCAAGAGCAGCAGCTTGATCTTCTTTAGTAGTGTACAATTTTTTGATAGCTGGGATCAATGAGTAAGCCCAACCCAAGTTTTGCATACGCTCGTAGTTCCAAGAACCTTGAAGGAATTGTGAACGCCACCAAACTTTTTTACGATCTGATTTTGATAATTGAAGTTTTTCAGTCATGATTGTTCCCCTTTCTAGTAGTCTTCTAGGATATCACCGATTGGGTCGTTAGAAGTTGCAGCTCCTCCGCCACCGTTACCACCTTGTTTTGAAAGGTTAAGGTAGATGAAGGCAAGGGCAACACCGACTACACCAAGGGCAATCAAAGTCAATTGAGAAATGGCAGCAAGTGCAAAACCGATTGCGAAGAATGGCCATACTTCACGAGTTGCCATCATGTTGATAACCATAGCGTAACCAACGGCAACGACCATAGCACCACCGACAGCCATACCACCGTTCAACCAGTCTGGCATCAATTTAAGAGCATCTTGAACGGCAGAAGCTGGGATAGCGATAAGGAAGGCTGCAGGGATAGCAATACGAAGACCTTGAAGAAGAAGTGCAACAAAGTGAGCACGTTCAACAGCCGCAATATTTCCTTCTTTAGCAGCAGCATCTGCAGTGTGAACCAAACCAACTGAGATTGTACGAACAATCATAGTCAAGAAAAGTCCAGCTACGGCAAGAGGGATAGCTGTTGCTGTTGCAACGGCGATACCTTCAGTAGTAAAGTTACCACCTTTGATCAAGATGATTGCTGCGGCAACAGATGCAAGAGCAGCGTCAGGAGCTACGGCAGCTCCGATATTTGCCCAACCAAGGGCGATCATTTGAAGTGATCCACCAAGCATAACCCCTGCTTCGAGGTTACCAGTTGCAAGTCCGATAAGGGTACATGCGACGATTGGTTGATGGAATTGGAATTGGTCGAGGATACCTTCAAGACCTGCAAGGAAGGCAACAACTACAACCAAGACAGCAGAAATAATTGAAATATCTGACATGGTTTTATTCCTTTTCTATTTAATGATAATAAAGTGAAAAATTTTCTTAGGATTCTTCTATAGTTTGATATTTGTTATTGAACGTTGGCTTTGCTAATCAAGTCAAACAAATCTTTTTTAGTGTCGTTTGGTACTTTACGTACGTCAAATTCAACACCGAGGTCACGCATTTTTTCAAATGTAGCAACGTCATCTTTGTCCATAGACAAAACGTTGTTGACCATTGTTTTACCTGTTGAGTGAGCCATTGATCCTACGTTAAGGGTCTTGATTGGCACGCCACCTTCGATTGCACGAAGGGCATCTTGAGGTGTTTCAAACAAGATAAGGGCATGTGTTTCTCCAAAGCGTGGGTCTTTTGAAACCTCAATCAATTTTTGAATTGGAACAACATTAGCTCTGACATTATTTGGAGCTGCTTGTTTAATCAATTCTTTACGAAGGTCGTCGTTGGCAACGTTATCTGAAGCAACGATGATGCGGTCTGCTTTTGAATCTGGAGTCCAAGCAGTTGCAACCTGACCGTGAAGGAGACGAGTGTCAAGACGGGCAAGGTTAATCTTGAGTTTTCCATCTCCGATAACAGTTCCTTCTGGGATAGCAGCTTGGGCAACTGGAGTAGCTGTAGCACTTGCAACTTCTTCAGCTGGATTGAGCTCTTCTGGAAGAGCTTTGATGCCATCTTTGGCTTCTTTGATAATATTAGCAGCGACTTTTTCTACACCTGCAGCAGCGTCCATCAGGCGCTCTGTGTAGGCTTGAATTAACATCGGTAAGTTAAGTCCTGTGATGATGGCAAACTTACGCTCAGGATTTTCTCCCATCACGCGACTAGCTTGGTTAAATGGAGATCCACTCCAAAGGTCAGCCAAAACTAGAACCTCATCTTCTGCGTCAAATGCAGCAACAGCGTTATTAAACTTAGCGTATAGATCATCAGGACCTTCATTTGGCATAAAGGTTACAACTTGAACCTTTTCTTGTTCACCAAAGATCATAGAACCTGACTGATGAATACCCGCAGCAAATTCGCCGTGGCTCGCAATAATGATTCCGATACTCATTATTGTCATTCCTCCTTTTTTGTTTTAGTTTTCGTTTAAGAAAACTTTAAGACTGTTTAAGTATAAACCGTTTTCATCTAAAAATCAACTATTTATCATAAAATAATTAAAAAGATTACATCTGAAAATATTGATATATTGAGTTTTAGAGAAGTTTTTTTGAATCCTTATTAAAAAATTTAATATAAAAAAGTTGGAAGCGCATTCCAACTTTTAAAATAGGTTTTTATTAGATTAGTGGGTGAAGTCGAGTACCATACGTCCTTGGATTTGACCTTTTTCCATTTCGTCAAAAATAGCTACGGCATCTTCTACTGGACGTTTTTGGACAACTGGAACTACCAAACCTTCTGCACCGAATTGGAAGGCTTCTTCCAAGTCTTTACGAGTTCCAACAAGAGAACCGATAACTTGGATTCCATCTAGAACTGTTTTCACGATGCTGAGTTCCATCATTTCAGAAGGAAGACCAACAGCGACTACGCGACCACCGGCACGAACTGAGTCAACAGCCTGGTTGAAGGCAACTTTGGATACAGCAGTTACGACAGCTGAATGAGCTCCTCCATCAGTTTTTTCCTTGATGAGTCCAGGTACATCTTCAACTTCGAGGCCGTTAATCACAATGTCAGCACCTACTTCTTTTGCAAGGGCAAGTTTGTCGTTATTGATATCAACTGCGATGACATGAGCATTGAATACTTTTTTAGCGTATTGAACAGCTAGGTTACCAAGTCCACCAGCGCCGTAAAGAACAACCCATTGGCCTGGTTCAACTTTGGCTTCTTTAATGGCTTTATAGGTTGTTACACCAGCACATGTGATAGAAGAGGCTTGGGCTGGATCAAGTCCGTCAGGAACTTTGACAGCATAGTCTGCAGTTACGATACATTGTTCAGCCATACCTCCGTCTACTGAGTAGCCGGCATTTTTCACTGTACGGCAAAGAGTTTCACGACCAGTTGTACAGTATTCGCAAGTACCACATCCTTCAAAGAACCAAGCAACGCTGACGCGGTCGCCAACTTTAAGGCTTTTTACATCTGGGGCAATTTCTTTGACGATACCAACACCTTCGTGACCTAGGACACGTCCTGGTACTTGACCAAAGTCACCATGGGCAACGTGGAGGTCAGTGTGGCAAACACCACAGTATTCAATTTCTACAAGTGCTTCCCCAGTTTCAAGTGGACGGAGTACTTTTTCTTCAACAGCAACACCAGTGCTTTCTGGATTTACAACAACAGCTTTCATAGCTATCCTCCTTGATATTGACCGAGAACAGGGATAACGGGACTGGATTGATTTTGTGTCAACAGAGTCGAGTATGACGAGCTCTCTTGTATTTATATGTAAAGTATATCACAAAAGAAAGCCTTTTCCAAGGTTTTGGAAGTAAAAAATAGAATAATCGATTAACTGGTTGATGAGACTGTGAAAAGAGCACAAAGACCAGCTCGCAAGCTGGTCAGTATGAACTATAAGAATAAGTCCTGTAGGGTTTTGGCAACCCCATCTTGGTCATTGGTTAGGGGGAGTTGCTCATCTGCATAAGGGAGCAATTCTGGATTGGCATTTTTCATTGCATAGCCTTTTCCAGCAAAAGATAGCATCTCAGTATCATTGTGTTCATCTCCAAAGGCAATCAAATCCTTTTTATCACGATTCATTACTTTGAGCAAGTAGTCCAAAGCAAAGGCCTTGTTGACTCCTTTTGGAGTACACTCAAGGATATTGAGCGGACCTCCCCAGGTATTGATAGACAGTTGATGCTGGTAGAAGGCGTTCATTTCTTTTGCCAAGGCATATTTGTCACTGGCTCTGGTCTGTAAAAGAATACAGTTAGGATCCTTGGTTACCAACTCAGGCTGGAATTGATCTTCAGGCTGGAAAGCTTCTACACCAAATAGTTTGGGATTAGCAATTTCTTCATTAGGATTTGTAATGTAGAATTTTTTACGATATTCTCCAGCTATAAAATCGGCTTGAATGTCCTCTGAACGTCGAACCATATCTAAAAGATATTTTTTGTCTACAGTCAAACACTTTTCAAAATCCCAAACTTGGTCTGGTAAATGAGTAAGGGAGCCGTTGAAATTAATCATAGGAGTGTTTAAGCCTAGTTCACGGTAAAAATCTTTTGACATGCGGTAAGGGCGACCCGTCGTAATAATAACCTGATGCCCTTTTTCAGTAACTTTTTTTATTGTTTCTTTGGTAAAGTCAGAAATCTGACTGTCTGAGTTGAGCAGGGTTCCATCCAGGTCAACTGCAATAATTTTTTTCGTCATAGGGACCTTTCTAGTGTCTTTTCAGATAAGATGTCTACTATTATAACAGAAAGCAGGAAGAAAAGCAGATTCGAAACCAAAAAAGAAATTCCATCAAATTCTTAAATAAATCAAACAAAGATATTGAAAAAGTGAATGATAAATGATATAATTCTATTATTGTTCGTAAAAATTAAAAGGAGATTGATAATGGACAAATTATTTAAACTAAAAGAGAATGGTACAGACGTTCGTACAGAGGTTCTCGCTGGTTTAACAACTTTCTTTGCAATGAGCTATATTCTCTTTGTAAACCCACAAATTCTTTCGCAAACAGGAATGCCTGCTCAGGGTGTATTCCTCGCAACGATTATCGGTGCAGTTGCTGGTACCCTGATGATGGCCTTCTACGCCAACTTGCCATATGCTCAAGCGCCAGGTATGGGACTCAATGCCTTCTTTACCTTTACAGTTGTATTTGGGCTTGGTTATTCATGGCAAGAAGCCCTAGCTATGGTCTTTATCTGTGGAATTATCTCATTGATTATTACCTTGACAAATGTTCGTAAAATGATCATTGAATCGATTCCAAACGCCCTTCGTTCAGCTATTTCAGCTGGTATCGGTGTCTTTCTTGCCTACGTGGGGATTAAGAATGCTGGACTTTTGAAATTCTCTATCGATCCAGGAAATTACACGGTTGCAGGAGAAGGGGCTGATAAAGCTCAAGCAGCGATTACAGCAAATGCTTCAGCAGTTCCAGGCTTGGTCAGCTTTAATAATCCAGCTGTTTTGGTGGCTCTTGCAGGACTTGCTATCACAATCTTCTTTGTTATCAAAGGGATTAAAGGGGGAATTATCCTCTCTATCTTGACAACAACTGTTCTTGCTATCGCAGTTGGTTTGGTAGATTTGTCTAGTATCGATTTTGCTAATAACCATGTTGGTGCAGCTTTTGAAGACTTGAAGACAGTCTTTGGTGCAGCTCTTGGTTCAGAAGGTTTGGGAGCTTTGATTTCAGATACAGCTCGCTTACCTGAAACTCTTATGGCAATTCTTGCCTTCTCGTTGACAGATATTTTTGACACAATTGGTACCTTGATCGGTACGGGTGAAAAAGTTGGTATCGTAGCGACAAACGGTGAAAATCATCAATCAGCTAAGTTGGACAAGGCTCTTTATTCAGACTTGATTGGTACTTCAATTGGTGCCATCGCTGGTACTTCAAACGTAACGACTTATGTTGAGTCTGCTGCTGGTATTGGTGCAGGTGGACGTACAGGTTTGACAGCCTTGGTTGTGGCAATCTGTTTTGCAATCTCAAGCTTCTTTAGCCCACTTCTAGCTATCGTACCAACAGCTGCTACAGCTCCAATCTTGATTATCGTTGGAATTATGATGTTGGCTAGCTTGAAAAATATCCATTGGGATGATATGGCTGAAGCGGTTCCTGCCTTCTTCACATCTATCTTTATGGGATTCAGCTACTCTATCACTCAAGGGATTGCAGTTGGTTTCTTGACTTACACTTTGACTAAGCTTGTCAAAGGTCAAGCTAAAGATGTTCATGTCATGATTTGGATTTTGGATGCCTTGTTTATCCTTAACTATATCAGCATGGCACTATAAATGCTATAATATAAAAAGGGGTTCTCCCCTTTTTATATTATAGTTACTTGAAAATTGCTTCAAACTAGGTAGGTGATTTTGATTGAATGGTAGGAGTATGATTGATGATAAAAAAGAATATTTGGGGTGAAGTATTAAACAGGGGGAAGTGGTTAATAATCTTTCTAGTAGGGCTTTTGTTTTCTCAGTTTCCTTTAGCCCTAGCAACTTTTCTAACTAGCAGAAAATTTCCACTGCTTCAAGATGGACTATTAGTAGGGGCCGTATCTCTTGTAGTTTTAACTGTATTTATAATAGGTGCTAGGAAAACACAGTTGGCTAGTTTTGGTTTATCGTTTTTCAAGGCTAAGGATTTGGCTAGATTGGCCTTAAGCTATCTAGTGATTCTTGCCTTTAATATTCTTGGTGTGGTCTTACTGCGTTTGATGAATGAAACAACAACCAGCAATCAATCAAATATTAATGATTTGGTCCAGAATAGTTCCTTAATTTCCAGTTTTTTCTTACTGGTTCTAATAGCTCCTATTTGTGAGGAGATTTTATGTCGAGGAGTGATTCCTAAAAAACTCTTTCGTGGTAAAGAAAATGTGGGTTATATAGTCGGTGCTATTATCTTTGCCTTGCTTCATTTACCGACAAATCTACCTTCTCTTCTTATCTATGGAGGAATGTCAACTGTGCTAACTTGGACAGTTTATAAAACCCAACGTTTGGAAATGTCTATCTTACTTCACATGATTGTGAATGGGGTTGTTTTCTGTTTGTTGACTCTCGTGGTGATTTTGAGTCGGACATTAGGGATCTCTGTTTAAGATTTTTGACAATTGCTTACTTGTTTCTACTGGGAAAAAGATGAATGCAATCGTGTCCATCTTTTTCTTTTTATGGTAAAATAGAGAAATAATATGATGAAAAGCCTTGAGGGAGTGACCGATATGTCAAGTAAAGCCAATCATGCAAAGACAGCTATTTGTGGAATTATCAATGTAACCCCAGACTCCTTTTCGGACGGTGGTCAATTTTTTGCTCTTGAGCAGGCGCTCCAGCAGGCTCGTAAATTGATAGCAGAAGGAGCCAGCATGCTAGATATCGGCGGAGAATCGACTCGGCCGGGAAGTAGCTATGTTGAGATAGAAGAGGAAATCCAGCGTGTTGTTCCAGTGATTAAAGCGATTCGCAAGGAAAGTGATGTCCTCATTTCTATCGATACTTGGAAAAGTCAGGTGGCAGAGGCTGCTTTGGCTGCTGGTGCCAATCTAGTCAATGATATCACTGGTCTAATGGGTGATGAAAAAATGGCCCATGTGGTTGCTAAGGCTGGAGCGAAAGTAGTCATTATGTTTAATCCAGTCATGGCTCGACCTCAGCATCCTAGCTCACTCATCTTTCCTCATTTTGGCTTTGGTCAAGCTTTTACAGAGGAAGAGTTAGGTGACTTTGAAAAAATGCCAATCGAAGAATTGATGGAGGCTTTCTTTGAACGAGCACTAGCGAGAGCAGAGGAAGCTGGTATTGCACCAGAAAATATCCTGTTGGATCCAGGAATCGGCTTTGGTCTGACCAAGAAAGAAAATCTGCTTCTTTTACGGGATCTGGATAAACTACATCAGAAAGGCTATCCAATCTTTCTTGGAGTGTCGCGCAAGAGGTTTGTCATCAATATTCTTGAAGAAAATGGTTTTGAAGTCAATCCTGAGACAGAACTTGGTTTCCGCAATCGAGATACGGCTTCGGCTCATGTAACTAGTATTGCTGCAAGACAGGGTGTAGAAGTGGTGCGCGTGCATGACGTAGCTAGTCACAGGATGGCAGTTGAAATTGCCTCCGCCATTCGTCTGGCTGATGAAGCGGAAAATCTAGATTTAAAACAATATAAATAAGATGAAAGAATTTGAAAACAATCAGTGGATTGCCCACTATCGGACGGATCAACCGCATTTTGGCTTGGAACGAATGGTGGAACTATTAGCTTTGCGTGGCAATCCCCATCTCAAACTCAAGGTCATCCATATCGGAGGGACCAATGGCAAGGGTTCGACCATTGCTTTTTTGAAAAAGATGCTAGAAAAGCTAGGGCTGAGAGTTGGCGTGTTTAGCTCGCCCTATCTCATTCATTACACAGATCAGATTAGCATCAATGGGGAATCTATCCCAGAGGCTAGACTAGAAGCCCTCATGGCAGACTATCAGTCGTTGCTGGAAGGGGAATCGGCTGCTAATTTGCAGGGGACAACTGAGTTTGAGATTATCACAGCTTTGGCCTATGACTACTTTAACTCGGAGCAAGTAGATGTGGCCATCATGGAAGTTGGTATGGGGGGACTCTTGGATAGTACCAATGTTTGTCAGCCAATTTTAACAGGAATTACGACCATTGGATTGGACCATGTAGCCCTACTTGGTGACACCTTGGAAGCTATAGCAGAGCAGAAAGCTGGTATTATCAAAAAAGGTATTCCCTTGGTGACAGGTCGTATTGCTCCAGAAGCTTTGGCTGTGATTGACCGCATTGCGGAAGGGAAAGATGCGCCGAGATTTGCCTACGGGACAGATTATCAGGTCCGCCATCAAAAGAGTATGGTTACAGGCGAAGTCTTTGACTATACAAGTGTTGTCAGACAAGGTCGCTTCCAGACTGGCCTGTTGGGTTTGCACCAGATAGAGAATGCTGGGATGGCCATAGCTTTACTTGATAATTTTTGTCAAGAAGAAGGTCGAGAACTAGCAAGCAATCACTTGCTTGCTCAAGCCTTGGAAGAAACAAGTTGGCCAGGGCGTTTGGAAATCGTGTCAAGGAACCCCTTGATGATTTTGGATGGAGCCCACAATCCCCATGCTATCAAGGCTTTATTAGCAACTTTGCAAGAACGCTTTGCGAATTATCGTAAGGAAATCCTCTTTACTTGTATCAAAACCAAGGCCTTGGAGGATATGTTGGATTTGTTGGAGCAAATCCCAGATACCGAGCTTACTCTGACACATTTTGACGATAGTCGGGCGACTGATGAAAGCGTGCTGGAAGAGGTAGCTAAGTCTAGAAATCTCAGCTACCAAGGTTGGCAGGGCTTTCTAGAGCAGAAATTGACAGATAAAAAAGAAGAGAAAAAAACAGTTAGGATTGTCACAGGTTCCTTGTATTTCTTGAGCCAAGTGAGAGCCTATCTGATGGAGAGGAAAAACGAAAATGGATACACAAAAGATTGAAGCAGCTGTAAAAATGATTATCGAGGCTGTCGGAGAGGACACTAACCGCGAGGGCTTGCAGGAAACACCTGCTCGTGTGGCTCGTATGTACCAAGAGATTTTTTCAGGTCTTGGTCAAACAGCGGAGGAACATTTGTCAAAATCTTTTGAGATTATTGACGATAATATGGTGGTAGAAAAGGATATTTTTTTCCATACCATGTGTGAACACCACTTCTTGCCATTTTATGGGAGAGCGCATATTGCCTATATTCCAGATGGCCGTGTAGCAGGTTTGTCTAAGCTAGCCCGTACGGTTGAAGTTTATTCTAAAAAGCCACAAATTCAAGAACGATTGAATATCGAAGTGGCCGATGCCTTGATGGAGTATCTAGGTGCTAAAGGAGCCTTTGTTGTCATTGAGGCGGAACATATGTGTATGAGCATGCGTGGTGTCAGAAAACCAGGCACTGCAACCTTGACGACAGTAGCTCGTGGTCTATTTGAAACAGATAAGGACCTCCGAGATCAGGCTTATCGTTTAATGGGACTATAATACTCTTCGAAAATCAAATTCAAACCACGTCAGCTTCCATCTGCAACCTCAAAACAGTGTTTTGAGCAGTCTGCGGCTAGCTTCTTAGTTTGCACTTTGATTTTCATTGAGTATAAAAAGAATCCGCTTTGGGCGGATTTTTCTAGAAAGGAATCATTATGGATCAACTGCAGATTAAGGATTTGGAAATTTTTGCCTATCATGGTCTTTTTCCCAGTGAGAAAGAATTGGGGCAGAAGTTTGTTATTTCCGCAATCCTATCCTATGATATGACCAAGGCGGCTACAGACTTGGATTTAACAGCCTCTGTCCATTACGGAGAATTGTGTCAGCAGTGGACGACTTGGTTTCAGGAAACAACTGAGGACTTGATTGAAACGGTAGCTTATAAACTGGTGGAACGTACTTTTGAGGCTTATCCTCTTGTCCAAGAAATTCAGCTGGAACTGAAAAAACCTTGGGCGCCAGTGCATTTACCGCTAGATACTTGCTCGGTAACCATTCATCGCCACAAGCAACGAGCCTTTATCGCCCTAGGAAGCAATATGGGAGATAAACAAGCAAACTTGAAACAAGCCATTGAGAAAATGCGAGCTCGAGGTATCCATATTCTCAAAGAGTCCAGTGTCTTGACGACGGAGCCTTGGGGTGGTGTGGAGCAAGATAGCTTTGCTAATCAAGTGGTTGAGGTTGAAACCTGGTTGCCGGCCCCAGTTCTATTAGAGAACTTGTTAGCCATTGAGTCAGAGATGGGACGGGTGAGAGAAGTACATTGGGGGCCTCGTTTGATTGATTTGGACTTGCTCTTTGTGGAGGACCAGGTCCTTTATACAGATGACCTTATTTTGCCCCATCCTTACATAGCGGAACGCCTTTTTGTTCTTGAGTCTCTACAAGAAATTGCGCCTCATTTTATCCATCCGACATTAAAGCAACCGATCCGCAACTTGTATAATGCTTTGAAACAATAGAAAAAACTCTAGTTTTCAGTTGCTTGTAACTGAAGGCTAGAGTTTTTAAAATAGGTCATTTTCTTCTGGGAGGAGGATAGTTTCTCTACCGTCCATATCTAAAACCAGTACTCTCGGGGGATAAAGAGGGTCAAAGGGATGGTTAAAGTCAAAATCAATGGCTGTAGGGAGGTGTTGACTTGAAAAGTGGAAGGTAATTTTTCCTTGGTTATTGAGCAATTGAAACTCGAGTTCTTCTTCCAATTCAAAGACATTTTTTAAGAAATGGTCGATGATATACCAAAATGAGTCAATAACGTCATCAGGCAAGCTGGTAACAATGCCAAAACTAGCTGACCGCATGTGGGTATTGGTAAAAGCCATATTTCTTCCCCCTTTCTTTTCCCTTATCATACAGCAAATAGGATTAAAAATCAAGAAAAGGTGATTTTTTCTTCATAAACATAGCTTCCTATGAAATTTTTTCAAATAATCTTCAAAAAACGCTTGAAAGTGTTTACAAATAGTGATAAAATGGAATAAGTGGAATCATGAAAACGAAATTTTCATACCGTCTCTTTTTTGGAGTCTCGTGAGGTATGATATAGAAAGGAAATGGAATGAATACAGACGATACAGTAACGATTTATGATGTCGCCCGTGAAGCAGGAGTTTCAATGGCGACGGTTAGCCGTGTAGTCAATGGCAATAAGAATGTAAAAGAGAACACCCGTAAAAAAGTGCTTGAGGTGATTGATCGTTTGGATTACCGTCCAAATGCAGTGGCGCGTGGTCTTGCAAGTAAAAAGACAACCACTGTCGGAGTCGTGATCCCCAATATTACCAATGGTTATTTCTCAACGCTTGCCAAAGGGATTGATGATATTGCTGAAATGTACAAGTATAATATCGTCCTTGCTAATAGTGATGAGGATGATGATAAGGAAGTTTCAGTTGTCAATACATTGTTTTCTAAGCAAGTAGATGGTATCATCTTTATGGGCTACCACTTGACTGAAAAAATTCGTTCAGAGTTTTCTCGTTCTCGGACACCAGTTGTTCTTGCAGGTACTGTGGATGTGGAACATCAGCTTCCAAGTGTCAATATTGACTACAAACAAGCTACGATTGATGCAGTGACCTACCTTGCTAAAGAAAATGAGCGTATTGCTTTCGTAAGCGGTCCATTAGTGGATGACATCAATGGTAAGGTTCGTTTGGTTGGCTACAAGGAAGCCTTGAAAAAAGCAGGGATTTCTTATAGCGAAGGATTGGTATTTGAATCTAAATACACTTATGAAGACGGCTATGCCTTGGCAGAACGCTTGATTTCATCAAATGCAACTGCAGCAGTTGTAACAGGTGATGAGTTGGCAGCAGGTGTCTTGAACGGCCTTGCTGATAAGGGTGTGTCAGTACCAGAAGAGTTTGAAATCATTACTAGTGATGATTCGCAAGTCTCACGTTTTACCCGTCCAAACTTGACAACTATTGCCCAACCTCTTTATGACCTTGGTGCCATTAGTATGCGTATGTTGACTAAGATTATGCACAAGGAAGAGTTGGAAGAACGTGAAGTTCTCTTACCTCATGGTTTGACAGAACGTCGTTCGACACGAAAACGGAAATAGAAAAAATCAGGGAATCGTGCAGATTTCCTGATTTTGCTTTCTGGAGAAGAGACTTAGCCTTCCATATAGTCTTTCAAAGCTCGCCCTTTTAGTCCGGCATTGAGGGCAATGAGGAGTTTCAAGCGGGCTTTTTGGGCGTTGAGTTCTTTAACAAAGAAGACACCAGATTTTTGCAACTGTACGCCTCCACCCTGGTAGGCATAAACAGGCTCGGCAATACCGTTAAAGCAACGTGAAACCAGGGCGATTGGGATTCCTTTTTGTAGAAGGCTTTCTAATTTTTGAGCCGTTTCTTTGGGAATATTACCAGCTCCGAAGGCTTGGATAATCAAACCGTCCAATTGTTCCAAATCCAGCATATCAATCAGCTCATCTGTCATACCAGCATAAGCCGAGATAATAGGGACTAAACCTTGTATGTGATCAAGGTCAAAGCGAACACGAGGTTCAGCTGTTTTAAAGTAGAGGATTTCGTGTTTCATAATCAGACCAAGTGGCCCGTGTGTTGGAGTCTGGAAGGTGCTGACGTTGGTTGTATGCGTTTTGGTAACATACTTGGCAGCGTGGATTTCATCGTTCATAACGACCAAAACTCCTTTGTCAGCAGCTCTGTCATCGCTAGCCACTCGTAAAGCGCTCAGATAATTATAAACACCGTCACTACCGAGTTCGTTGGAGCTGCGCATGGCACCTGTTAGAACGATAGGCATATGGGGAACTTCCATGGTATCAAGGAAATAAGCTGTTTCCTCTAAAGTATCGGTCCCGTGTGTGATCACCACTCCATCGTAGTTATCTGCTTCATCTTTGATTTTTTGGTAGAGGGCCAGCATATGCTTGGGTTTGATATGGGGGCTTGGCAGGTTAAAAAAGTCCAAGGCGTGGACTTGGATTCCTTCAAGAGGATTGGACACATGGTTCATGGGATTATCTGAACTCGTCACAACAGCGCCAGAAGCATCGGCTTGCATGGAAATAGTTCCACCCGTATGTAAAACAAGGATTTTCTTAGGCATGATTTACTCACTCTTTCTGAAATGTGGTATAATCATTGTATCACAAAAGGGGAGATTGGGATAGGATGGAAGTCAAAGCTGTTTTTTTTGATATCGATGGAACCTTGGTTAACGATCGCAAGAGTGTTTTGAAATCCACTAAGGACGCGATTAAGATTGTCAAAGAACAAGGGGTGCTAGTTGGTGTAGCGACAGGGCGAGGACCTTTTTTTGTTAAGGAATTGATGGACGATTTGGATCTGGACTTTGCGGTAACCTACAATGGCCAGTATATCTTTACTAAAGACAGAGTCTTGTTCACGAGCCCAATTTCCAAGTTACATTTGCGCCAGCTCATTACGTATGCTAAAAAAGAGGGCAAGGAGATTGCCCTAGGGACCAAGGATGCTATGCTGGGTTCTAAAATCATGTCCTTTGGTCTGGGTTCTTTTTCCCAACGAATCAGTCGCTTCGTTCCCTCTGTTTTAACTCGGACAGTGAGTTATTCCTTTAATCGTATGGTCAGCAAGGTTGTTCCCCAAAAGGAAGAAGACCTGCTTGATCTAATGAATCAGCCTATCTACCAAGTCTTGATGCTGATGACGCCAGAAGAATCTGAGAAGGCAGCAGCTGATTTTGAAGACTTGAAATTGACACGTAGCAATCCTTTTGCAGCGGATGTCATCAATCAAGGAAATTCTAAATTGGAAGGCATTCGACGAGTTGGGAAAGAATATGGTTTTGACCTCAACCAAGTGATGGCCTTTGGTGATTCGGATAACGACCTTGAAATGCTGGCTGGTGTCGGTATGTCAGTTGCTATGGGAAATGGTAGTAGCAGTGTCAAGGAAGTTGCCAAACACATCACCACCAGCAATCAGCAAGACGGAATCCACAAGGCCTTGGAACATTTTGGTGTTTTGGCTTCAGAAAAAGTCTTTGTCAGCCGTGACTATCATTTCAATAAGGTCAAGACCTTCCACCACATGATGGATGAACGAACCCAAGAAGAACCTCGAGCTTGGGATTTAGAAGGTGCAACCCACAGGGCTGGCTTTAAAATAGAAGAATTGGTGGAGTTTGTTCGAGCTGCCAGTCCTTCTGAAGAGGACTTTGGTCAAGCTCTATCGCAACTTCATCAGGCTCTTGATAAGGCAGCAGAGAAAGTAGCCAAGAAGACACCTGCCCAGCAAGATTTGGTAGGGCAGGTGGATGCCCTGATTGACACGCTTTATTTTACCTATGGTAGCTTTGTTTTGATGGGGGTGGACCCAGAACGTATTTTTGATATCGTCCATCAGGCCAATATGGGGAAAATTTTTCCAGATGGCAAGGCTCATTTTGATCCAGTGACCCATAAAATCTTAAAACCAGATAATTGGGAAGAAAAATATGCTCCAGAACCTGCTATTAAAAAGGAACTGCAGCGCCAGCTCAAGGCTTATGAACGCCATAAAGAGAGAAATAATACTCAATGAAAATCAAAGAGCAAACTAGGAAACTAGCCGCAGGCTGCTCAAAACACTGTTTTGAGGTTGTAGATAGAACTGACGAAGTCAGTAACATATATACGGCAAGGCGACGTTGACGTTAGTATAAATAGTAAACAAAAAGGAGCGCTGAGCTCCTTTTCTTTGTGATTATAAGGTTTTTTCTTGTTCTCTCACAACCAGCAAATCAACCTTAGCATGGCGGAGGATGTATTCAGATGAAGAACCGACCAAGAGGCGTTCAAAGGCGTTGAGACCAGTTGCGCCAACGAGGATGAGGTCCACTTCCTCAGCATCGGGAATAGTACGTGCCAGTAGAGTTTTTGGATTTCCCATTTCAATGACGATATGAACATCTGCCACACCAGCATCTTTAGCACGTTTTTCGTACTCTTTCATCAAACTTTCAGCGTCGACTTGGAGTTCTTCGTAAACTTCAGCATCAAAGGTGGATACGCTTTGGAGTGCGCGTGTGTCAATGACATGTGCGATGGTGAGTTTAGCGTCGTTTCGTAGAGCAGAATGAACTCCCTTGACAAAAGCCAAGTCTGCTTCTTTAGAACCATCGATTGCGACCATGATATTTTGGTAACGTTGTGCCATAATGAAACCTCCTGAAATTTTCTTACTATAATTGTAAACCTTTTCACTATAGAAGTAAAGCAAAAAAAGTATTTTTCAAAAGAATGTTAGCGATTAAAATCTATATAAATATATGATAAAATAAAAGAAAGGATAGCAGGAAAGAAGTGAAGGGAGGGAGAATGATGAAAAACGCTTTTCAAGAAACAAAAAATTCAAATTTCCTTTATTATGGAATCATCCTAGTTTCAGTCTTGCTAGAAGTTATCATGATCTGGCAATTAGAGAAGCTAATTCCGCTTCTCTATCCAGGTTTTGTTGGCTTTTTAGTCTTTCATTTACTCTACCATTTGGTATTATTCCTAGTCGCTAAACGAAGTGGGCGTTGGGATTACTTGATGATATGGGGACTTTTCCTCATGTTCAATCTTCTTTATGACTCCTTTTTAGGCTTGCTTTTTCTAGGTTTATCTTTTGGTATGTGATGTGACTTTCGCAAAATACCTGCTATCACCATTGTTTCGACCTCGCTTTTAGCGAGGTTTTTCTTCTATGCAAAACTAGTAACACATTTCAGTAAACTTGTCCCATTCTCTTTCTAGTGGTATAATGTTACTATCCTGATGAATTGAGGAAACAAGATGAAAGAATATAACAAGTCTAGTAAGTTAGAGCATGTTGCTTATGATATCCGTGGTCCTGTTTTGGAAGAAGCTATGCGGATGCGAGCAAACGGAGAAAAGATTTTACGTCTAAATACCGGAAATCCAGCAGAATTTGGCTTTACAGCGCCAGATGAGGTCATTCATGACTTGATTATGAATGCGCGTGATAGTGAAGGATATTCTGACTCAAAAGGGATTTTCTCAGCCCGTAAGGCCATCATGCAGTATTGCCAGTTGAAGAAATTCCCCAATGTCGATATTGATGATATTTACCTTGGAAATGGCGTCAGTGAGTTGATTGTCATGTCCATGCAGGGGCTTTTAGATAATGGAGACGAGGTCTTGGTGCCTATGCCAGACTATCCTCTATGGACGGCCGCTGTCAGTCTAGCTGGAGGAAATGCCGTTCACTATATCTGTGATGAAGCTGCAGAATGGTATCCTGATATTGACGATATCAAGTCAAAAATCACGTCCAATACCAAGGCAATCGTCCTTATCAATCCAAACAACCCAACTGGAGCCCTTTATCCTAAGGAACTTTTGCTGGAGATTATTGAGATTGCCCGTCAGAATGATTTGATTATCTTTGCGGATGAAATTTACGACCGCATGGTAATGGATGGACATGTGCATACGCCTGTGGCGAGCCTGGCACCAGATGTTTTCTGTGTCAGCATGAATGGCCTGTCAAAATCCCACCGTATTGCTGGTTTCCGTGTGGGTTGGATGGTCTTGTCTGGACCTAAGACACACGTTAAAGGCTATATCGAAGGGCTCAATATGCTATCCAATATGCGCCTTTGCTCTAACGTTTTGGCCCAACAAGTCGTACAAACTTCCTTGGGTGGTCACCAATCAGTTGATGAATTGCTCCTTCCTGGTGGACGAATTTACGAGCAAAGAAATTTCATTTACAATGCCATTCAAGATATTCCAGGTTTGTCTGCGGTTAAACCTAAAGCTGGACTCTATATCTTCCCTAAAATCGACCGCAATATGTACCGTATCGATGATGATGAACAGTTTGTCCTTGATTTCTTGAAGCAGGAAAAGGTTCTCTTGGTTCATGGTCGAGGCTTTAACTGGCAGGAACCAGACCACTTCCGTATCGTTTATCTTCCGCGTGTTGATGAACTAGCCCAAATCCAAGAAAAGATGACTCGATTCTTAAAACAGTATCGTAGATAGGGCTTACATTCGAAAAAGCTGGAAACATTTGCCTTGAGCTATTGACAAAAGTGAAAGAATCAGATAGAATAGTAAAGTATGTTTAGTAACTGATCACTTTATAGCCGGCTAAACGAATACAAAATCTATGAGGAGGTATTCATCGTGAAACGTACTTATCAACCAAGTAAACTTCGTCGTGCGCGCAAACACGGATTCCGTAACCGTATGTCAACTAAAAACGGTCGTCGCGTATTGGCAGCTCGTCGTCGTAAAGGACGCAAAGTTTTGGCTGCATAATCCAAACGAACCATAACAAAAATCAGTAGGAACTCGAGTCTACTGATTTTTATTTTTGTAAAAAAGTTCAAAAAGGCTTTATATTTTTGCTCAAATAGTGTATAATATTTCACATACTGTAAAAAATGGAGAATAATCATGAAGAAATCAAAAGTTATGCTTTTTGGAGCTATGGCTTTGACAGCAGGTCTAGCTCTAGCGGCATGTGGGTCTTCCCAATCAAGCAATGCAGACAAGACATACTCTTATATCTTTGTCAGTAACCCTGATACCTTGGATTACATTACCTCTACACGAGACTCTACATCTAGTATCACAACCAACTTGATTGATGGGTTGTTGGAAAATGACCAGTATGGCAATCTCATCCCCTCTATGGCTGAGTCATGGACAGTGTCAAAAGATGGCTTGACTTACACTTATAAGATCCGTCAGGGAGCTAAATGGTACACTTCTGAAGGAGAAGAGTATGCGGACGTAACAGCTCATGACTTTGTGACTGGTCTCAAGTATGCGGCTGATAAAAAGGCTGAAAACTTGTACTTGGTACAAGACTCTATCAAGGGACTAGCAGACTATGTTGAAGGGAAATCATCTGATTTTGGAACTGTTGGTGTTAAGGCAGTGGATGATTACACTCTACAATACACTCTCAACCAACCTGAGAC
Source organism: Streptococcus sp. HMSC073F11 (assembly GCF_001810785.1). Taxonomy (GTDB): domain Bacteria; phylum Bacillota; class Bacilli; order Lactobacillales; family Streptococcaceae; genus Streptococcus. The sequence goes on along the minus strand of NZ_KV802684.1, from coordinate 137,046 downwards.
TTATTGGAACTCTAAAACAACAGCAAGTATCCTTAATCCTGTAAATGAAGCCTTCTTGAAGTCTAAAGGAGATGACTTTGGAAGCGTAACACCATCAAGTATCTTGTCAAATGGTCCTTACTTGTTTAAATCTTTCTCATCCAAATCTTTGATTGAACTTGATAAAAATCCTAATTACTGGGATAAGGACAATGTTAAAATCGAGAAAGTGAAACTCTCTTTCTTTGACGGTTCTGACCAAGACAGCATTGCTAGAGGTTTCTTGGATGGTAACTATACAGATGGCCGTATCTTCCCAACAAGTTCAGTCTTTGCTGAACTCAAGAAGGGAAATGAGGACAAGATTACCTATACACCACAAAACTCAGTTACTTTCTACTATCTTTTCAACGTGAATCGTCAAAGCTACAAGCAAACTATGAAACAGTCTGATAAGGAAAAGACAGATTCACGCGCAGCTATGCAAAATAAAGATTTCCGTCAGGCTATCAACTTTGCCTTTGACCGTCATGCTTATGCAGCACAGACAAATGGTGAAGAAGGAGCAGACCGTATCTTGCGTAATACGGTTACACCAAGTGACTTTGTCCAAGTTGGTGATAAGAACTTCGGTGATGTTGTTAATGAGAAAATTGTCAACTATGGTAAAGATTGGGCAAATATCAATCTAAACGATGGTAAGCAAGCCTTCTTGAATCCTGAAAAGGCCAAAGAGAAGTTTGCCAAGGCCAAAGAAAGTCTGCAAGCACAGGGAGTAACTTTCCCAATTCATTTGGATATGCCAGTTGACCAGACTGCTAAGTTGGATGTGCAACAAGCTGGATCTTTCAAACAAACAGTGGAAGAAAACCTTGGTAAGGAGAATGTAGTTATCGATGTTATCCAACTTTCTCCAGATGAAAAAGACCAAGCAACCTACTTTGCAGATACAGCAGAACAAAAAGACTATGATATTGACATATCAGGATGGGGTGGAGACTACTCAGATCCTAAGACTTACCTAGCTATTCTTGATCCAGAGACAGGTTCTCAGTTGAAAAACATGGGCTTGTCTGAAGGAAAAGACAAGGAAGTCAAGGACAAGATTGGTCTTTCTGACTACAAGAAACTCTTGGATCAGGCTGATGCGGAAATCACAGATACTCAAGCTCGCTATGAAAAATATGCTGAAGCTCAAGCTTGGTTGACAGATAGTGCCCTCTTCCTACCAGTTCAAAGTGGTGGAGCTAACCCAATCTTCCGTAAGACTGTACCGTTTACAGGACCATTCTCATTTGTTGGTCATAAGGGAAATGCGGACAACTACAAATATGTTGAATTGCAAAAAGAGCCAGTAACCGCTAAACAGTACCAAGAACTCTATGAAAAATGGCTGAAAGAAAAAGCTGAGTCAAATAAAAAAGCTCAGGAAGATTTAGCTAACCACATTCAATAGTATTCCTAGTCATGCTTTTCAGTTAAGCATAGTGACTGGATTCAGAAAAAGGCCTTACCAGAGCTTCTTGGTTCTGGTAGGGCCTTTTATTTATTCTTTTAAGTGATAAGAGTAGCTAGCGACAACGACGTCTTGGTGCCAACGAAGGGCGTATTTGAGTTTAAGACTCATCTGATTGTGCAGGATATTTTGCCAAGGTTTATTAGGGATAAACTGGGGTACCAGAACAGTGACTGTATAGTTCTTTTTCTGGGCATCCTCAGAGATCCGTTTGACATACTTGACAGTAGGCGTGATGATGTCGCGGTAGCTGGTCTTGATGTTCTTCAGAGTAATGGTTGGGAAGTGATCGGCAAATTCTTGGAGAATTTCTTGGTCTTTCTCTGCTGTTTCCTTAGTAGAAATGTGCATGGCTAGGACTTCATCTCCGATACTTTGGGCATAGTTAATGGCTCCAACGCTGACGCGGGTAACATTTCCTACTAGGACGAGAACTAGATTGCCATCGTAGGTACGTTTTTCGATGCCTTCATAGAGACGCAGTTGTTGGGCTACTTTTTGGTAATGACTGTGAATTGCCAAGAAGAGTAGAGTGAGTACGAGAATAATCGGGAAGAAAGGCCAGATATCACTGAGACGGAAAAAGAGCAGGATCAACACGATAGCGTAGCAAATGATAGCTCCAAGGATATTGGTAAGGGCAGGTTTTAAAAAATTTGTCCCCTTTTCTTTTTTCCAATGACGAATCATCCCAGTCTGAGAAAGGGCAAAGGGCACGAAGACACCGATAGTATAAAGGGGAATCAAACGTTCGGTATTGCCATTAAAAATGAGAAGAAGAATCATAGCCCCAAAAGCCAGAGTTAAAATTCCATTAGAGTAGCCTAGCCGGTCTCCTTTTTCCATAAAGAGATGGGGCATGTACTTGTTTTTAGCCATATTGTAAGCCAGCATAGGGAAGGCCGAAAAGCCAGTATTTGCAGCTACGGCTAAAATCAAGGCTGTGGAGAATTGGAAGATATAATAGCAAAGGTGACCCAAGAAGGAATTACCAAGGATGCCTTGAGCCATTTGTGAAAGAATAGTTTCTCCGTGTTGAGGCATAATCCCCATCCAGTAGTTTAGGAAGGTGATACCAGCAAAAAGAAAACCTAAAATCAGTGACATGATGGTCAAGGTCTGAGCGGCATTCTTTTCTTTTGGAGCCTTGAAAAAGGGAACGGCATTTGAAATAGCTTCAACCCCTGTCAGAGAGGCAGATCCGCTGGTAAAAGCTCTTAGAATGAGAACGATAGACAGATTCGGTACAGCATGTCCGATAGGAGAAGTCGCCTGATAGCTGAGAGAACCTGTCGCTAGTTGAAAGATTCCATAGAGCAAGAGAAAGACAGTACTGATGATAAAGAGATAGACAGGAATCATCAGTGAACTGGCAGATTCTTTCAACCCCCGTAAGTTCAAAAGCATGAGCAAGCAAACCAGAAAAATGGAGATGTGGAGGTTGTAAGGGTGGAGGGCAGGGAGAGCTGCTGTGATAGCATCAGCTCCAGATGATACCGATACTGCCACAGTCAGCATGTAGTCAACCAGCAGACTACCTCCAGCAATCAAGCCTAGCTCGGGCGATAGATTTTCTCGAGTAACCATATAGGCCCCTCCTCCTTGAGGATAGGCGTGGATGATTTGACGGTAGGAAACGGTTAAACTAGCTAGAAGCAGGAGGACAAAAAGGCCAATAGGAAGGCTCCACCATATAGCTAGAGGAGAGAGACTAGCCAAGACGAGGACTACTTGCTCAGGTCCATAGGCAATGGAAGATAGAGCGTCGCTTGACAACATGGCTAAGGCCTGCATTTTTCCCAGCAACCCTCCCTCGCCTTCTGTTAAGGACTTAAGAGGACGACCGATAAAGGTCTGTTTTAATTTTGTAAACATGGTATTTTCCTTTTCTGAAAATTTCAATAAGTGCTATTATACTGCTTTGGAAAAATAGCGTCAAGAGACGACGATGGATTTTAGAATATTTTTTACAGATGAGGAGAGAGGGCAGTTTTTTGGTATAATAGAAGATAGAAAACGAGGTTAGAAGAGATGATTTTTGATACACATACACACTTGAATGTAGAAGAATTTGCAGGTCGTGAGGCAGAAGAAATTGCTTTGGCTGCTGAGATGGGTGTGACACAGATGAATATTGTTGGTTTTGATAAACCGACGATTGAGCGTGCTTTGGAGTTGGTGGATGAGTATGACCAACTCTACGCAACTATTGGTTGGCATCCTACAGAAGCTGGTACTTATACAGAGGAGATTGAAGCCTACTTGCTTGACAAGCTCAAGCATCCAAAGGTAGTTGCCTTGGGTGAGATTGGTTTGGATTATCATTGGATGACAGCGTCCAAAGAAGTGCAGGAGCAGGTTTTTCGCCGTCAGATTCAGTTATCTAAGGACTTGGATTTACCTTTTGTGGTCCATACCCGTGATGCGTTGGAAGATACCTATGAGATTATCAAGACCGAGGGAGTTGGTCCTCGTGGTGGCATCATGCATTCTTTCTCAGGGACTCTTGAATGGGCAGAGAAGTTTGTCGCGCTTGGTATGACTATTTCCTTCTCAGGAGTGGTGACTTTTAAGAAGGCAACCGATATCCAAGAGGCGGCTAGAGAACTTCCTTTGGACAAGATTTTGGTGGAGACGGATGCCCCTTACCTAGCTCCTGTTCCTAAACGTGGCCGTGAAAACAAAACAGCCTACACACGCTATGTGGTGGACTTTATCGCCGACTTGCGTGGGATGACGACTGAGGAGTTAGCCGCAGTAACAACTGCAAATGCAGAGCGTATCTTTGGATTGGACAGAAAGTGATGAAAGAAAAAATTTCCCAAGTCATCGTGGTTGAAGGTCGCGATGATACGGCCAATCTCAAACGTTACTTTGATGTAGAGACCTATGAAACACGAGGTTCTGCAATAAATGACCAGGATATAGAGCGGATTCAGCGCCTGCATGAACTGCATGGAGTCATTGTCTTTACAGATCCAGATTTTAATGGGGAGCGGATTCGTCGCATGATTATGACGGCCATTCCAACAGTACAGCATGCCTTTCTCAAGCGAGATGAGGCTGTTCCCAAATCCAAGTCCAAGGGACGTTCTCTGGGAATCGAACACGCCAGCTATGAAGATCTAAAAACAGCGCTGACTCAGGTGACAGAGCAATTTGAAAACGAGAACGAGTTTGACATCAGTCGTGGTGACTTGATTCGACTAGGTTTCTTGGCGGGAGCGGACAGTCGTAGGCGCCGAGAGTATCTAGGCGAACAGCTCCGCATCGGCTATTCCAACGGCAAGCAACTCCTCAAGCGGTTGGAGTTATTTGGGATAACCTTGGCAGAAGTGGAAGAAGCTATGAAATCTTATGAGAACAGCTAAGCAGACCCCAAATGTAAGGGGAATGTGTTACAATAGTAGTAACAGATAATAGAAAAGAGAATAAATGAGAATTGCAGATTACAGCGTGACCAAGGCAGTGCTGGAGCGTCACGGTTTTACCTTTAAAAAGTCCTTCGGGCAAAATTTTTTGACGGATACCAATATTCTTCAAAAAATCGTGGATACGGCTGAGATTGATGACCAGGTTAATGTCATCGAAATCGGGCCAGGGATTGGTGCCTTGACGGAGTTTTTGGCTGAGCGTGCAGCAGAAGTTATGGCCTTTGAGATCGACCACCGTTTGGTGCCTATTTTGGCAGATACCTTGCGTGATTTTGACAATGTGACCGTAGTCAACGAGGACATTCTCAAGGTCGATTTGGCGCAACATATCCAGAATTTTAAAAATCCTGACCTGCCAATCAAGGTAGTGGCTAATCTGCCTTACTACATCACAACTCCTATTCTCATGCACTTGATCGAGAGCGGAATTCCTTTTAGTGAGTTTGTGGTCATGATGCAAAAAGAGGTAGCTGACCGCATCTCCGCTCAACCGAATACCAAGGCTTACGGTAGCTTGTCAATCGCTGTGCAGTACTACATGACAGCTAAGGTTGCCTTTATCGTGCCTCGTACGGTCTTTGTGCCAGCACCAAACGTGGACTCAGCCATCTTGAAAATGGTGCGCCGTCCAGAGCCAGCTGTAGCAGTAGAAGATGAGAACTTCTTCTTTAAGGTTTCCAAGGCTAGTTTTACCCATCGCCGCAAGACCTTGTGGAATAACTTGACAGGTTACTTTGGCAAGACTGAAGAGGTCAAGGACAAGCTGACCAAGGCTTTGGACCAAGCAGGCTTGTCACCAAGTGTGCGTGGGGAAGCTCTCAGCTTGGCGGAATTTGCCAGCCTAGCAGATGCACTTAAAGGACAAGGACTTTAAAATGCAGGGACAAATCATTAAAGCCTTGGCTGGGTTCTACTATGTAGAGAGTGATGGCCAGGTCTATCAAACACGCGCGCGTGGGAATTTCCGTAAAAAAGGGCATACTCCCTATGTTGGGGACTGGGTAGATTTCTCTGCGGAGGAAAATTCAGAAGGTTACATTCTCAAGATTCACGAACGGAAAAATAGCCTAGTCCGTCCGCCCATTGTCAATATTGACCAAGCCGTTGTCATTATGTCCGTTAAAGAACCTGACTTTAATAGCAACTTGCTGGATCGTTTCTTGGTTCTTTTAGAGCATAAGGTCATTCATCCTATCGTCTATATTTCCAAGATGGACTTACTGGAAGATGGGGGAGAACTGGATTTTTACGAGAAGACTTATCGTGCTATTGGTTACGATTTTGTGACTAGTAAAGAGGAACTCTTACCCTTGTTGACAGCCAAAGTGACAGTCTTTATGGGGCAGACAGGTGTTGGGAAGTCAACCCTACTTAATAAAATTGCACCTGACCTCAATCTAGAGACGGGAGAAATCTCTGATAGTCTAGGCCGTGGTCGCCATACTACTCGAGCTGTTAGTTTTTACAATCTCAATGGTGGCAAAATCGCAGATACACCAGGTTTTTCGTCGCTAGATTATGAAGTATCAAGTGCTGAAGAGCTAAACCAGGCCTTTCCGGAGATTGCTAGTGTCAGTCGCGACTGTAAGTTCCGCACTTGTACCCATACCCATGAGCCGTCCTGTGCAGTGAAGCCGGCAGTAGAAGAGGGTGCCATTGCCACCTTCCGTTTTGACAACTACCTGCAATTCCTCAGTGAGATTGAAAATCGCAGAGAAACCTATAAAAAAGTCAGCAAAAAAATTCCAAAATAAGGAGAAACCTATGTCTCAATACAAGATTGCTCCGTCAATTCTGGCAGCAGATTATGCCAACTTTGAACGTGAAATCAAACGCCTAGAAGCAACTGGGGCAGAATATGCCCATATCGATATCATGGATGGGCACTTTGTGCCACAAATCAGTTTTGGTGCAGGTGTGGTCGAAGCTCTTCGCCCTCATAGCAAGATGGTCTTTGACTGCCACTTGATGGTAGCTAATCCTGAGCATCATTTAGAAGACTTTGCGCGTGCGGGAGCGGATATCATCAGCATCCATGTGGAAGCAACACCCCATATTCATGGTGCCCTCCAAAAAATTCGTTCACTCGGTGTCAAGCCATCAGTTGTCATCAATCCTGGTACGCCTGTTGAAGCTATCAAGCACGTCCTTCATCTAGTTGACCAAGTTTTAGTCATGACGGTTAATCCAGGTTTTGGTGGGCAAGCCTTTCTGCCAGAAACCATGGATAAGGTTCGTGAGTTGGTTGCACTTCGTAAGGAAAAAGGCTTGAACTTTGAAATCGAAGTGGATGGCGGGATTGATGACCAAACTATTGCTCTGGCCAAAGAAGCTGGTGCGACTGTTTTTGTAGCAGGTTCCTATGTCTTTAAGGGAGATGTCAATGAGCGAGTACAAACTCTCAGAAAACAACTGGACTAGGGTTGCTGTTTTTGCTGGCGGAGACCGCGGTCATTACCGGACGGACTTTGATAGATTTGTCGGTGTGGATCGAGGTTCTCTCTGGGTCTTGGAAGAAGATTTGCCTCTTGCTCTAGCAGTCGGAGATTTTGATTCTGTGACGGAAGAAGAGCGACAGGTGATTCAAAAACGTGCCCAGCATTTTATCCAAGCCCGACCAGAAAAAGATGATACAGATTTGGAACTGGCTCTCTTAACCATCTTTGAGCAAAATCCTCAGGCTGCGGTCACTATTTTCGGTGCTTTGGGTGGTCGTATTGATCATATGCTAGCTAACGTCTTTCTACCTAGCAATCCTAAGTTGGCTCCCTATATGCGCCAGATAGCGATTGAAGATGGGCAAAATTTGATTGCCTATTGTCCAGAAGGGACCAGTCAGTTAGAACCTCGTTTAGACTATGACTATCTAGCCTTTATGCCAGTTCGGGATAGCCAGCTGACTATTCTCGGTGCTAAGTATGAGTTGACTGAGGAAAATTTTTTCTTTAAAAAAGTGTACGCTTCTAACGAATATATAGATAGGGAAGTGTCGGTGACTTGCCCAGATGGCTATGTAGTCGTGCTGCATAGCAAGGACAGGAGGTAGGATGGAAAGTTTACTTGTTCTATTATTGATTGCCAACCTTGCTGGCCTCTTTCTGATTTGGCAAAGGCAGGATAAGCAGGAGAAACACCTAAGCAAGAGCTTGGAGGATCAGGCAGATCACTTGTCAGACCAGTTGGATTACCGCTTTGAACAAGCAAGACAAGCCAGCCAGTTAGATCAAAAAGATTTGGAAGTGGCTGTCAGTGACCGTTTGCAAGAAGTGAGAATCGAATTGCATCAAGGCCTGACTCAAGTTCGTCAAGAAATGACAGATAATCTCCTCCAAACCAGAGATAAGACCGACCAACGCCTTCAAGCCTTGCAGGAATCAAATGAGCAACGCTTGGAACAAATGCGCCAGACAGTCGAGGAAAAACTAGAAAAGACCTTGCAGACACGCTTACAAGCCTCCTTCGAGACAGTTTCCAAACAACTGGAGTCTGTCAATCGTGGTCTTGGAGAAATGCAGACAGTTGCCCGCGATGTCGGAGCCCTCAACAAGGTTCTCTCTGGAACCAAAACGCGAGGGATTCTGGGAGAATTGCAACTGGGGCAAATCATCGAAGACATCATGACCCCTGCCCAGTACGAACGAGAATACGCAACGGTTGAAAACTCTAGTGAACGAGTGGAGTATGCCATCAAGTTGCCTGGACAGGGTGACCAGGAATATGTCTACTTACCGATTGACTCCAAGTTTCCACTGGCAGATTATTACCGCTTAGAAGAAGCCTATGAAGCGGGTGACAAGGACGAGATCGAACGCTGTCGTAAGTCGCTCCTAGCCAGCGTCAAACGCTTTGCCAAGGATATCAAGAGCAAGTACATAGCACCGCCTCGGACTACCAATTTTGGAGTTTTGTTTGTTCCGACAGAAGGTCTCTACTCAGAAATCGTCCGCAATCCGGTCTTCTTTGATGACTTGAGACGGGAAGAGCAGATTATTGTCGCAGGTCCAAGTACCCTATCAGCTCTTCTCAATTCCCTATCAGTTGGTTTCAAAACCCTTAATATCCAAAAGAGTGCTGACCATATTAGTAAGACTCTTGCTAGTGTTAAGACCGAGTTTGGCAAGTTTGGTGGCATTCTGGTCAAGGCACAAAAACACCTCCAACATGCCTCTGGCAATATTGATGAACTATTAAATCGTCGCACTACAGCTATCGAGCGAACGCTCCGTCACATTGAGTTATCAGAAGGTGAGCCTGCGCTTGATCTACTCCATTTCCAAGAAGATGAGGAAGAATATGAAGATTAGTCACATGAAAAAAGATGAGCTATTTGAAGGCTTTTACCTAATCAAGTCAGCTGACCTGAGGCAAACTCGAGCTGGGAAAAATTACCTAGCTTTTACCTTTCAAGATGATAGTGGCGAGATTGAAGGGAAACTCTGGGATGCCCAACCTCATAACGTTGAGGCCTTTACCGCAGGTAAGGTTGTCCACATGAAAGGACGCCGAGAAGTTTATAACAATACCCCTCAAGTCAATCAAATTACTCTCCGCCTGCCTCAGCCTGGTGAACCCAATGATCCAGCTGATTTCAAGGTCAAGTCGCCAGTTGATGTCAAGGAAATCCGTGACTATATGTCGCAAATGATTTTTAAAATTGAAAATCCTGTCTGGCAACGGATTGTCCGAAATCTCTACACCAAGTATGATAAGGAATTTTACTCCTATCCAGCAGCCAAGACCAACCACCATGCCTTTGAAACGGGTTTGGCTTTCCACACTGCAACCATGGTGCGTTTGGCAGATGCTATTAGCGAAGTTTATCCTCAGCTCAATAAGAGCCTGCTCTATGCGGGGATTATGCTGCATGACTTAGCTAAAGTCATCGAGTTGACGGGACCAGACCAGACCGAATACACAGTTAGAGGCAATCTCCTTGGGCATATCGCTCTGATTGATAGTGAAATTACCAAGACAGTGATGGAACTCGGCATCGATGATACCAAGGAAGAAGTCGTTCTGCTTCGTCACGTAATCCTTAGTCACCATGGCTTACTTGAGTATGGAAGTCCAGTCCGTCCACGCATTATGGAAGCAGAGATTATCCATATGATTGACAATCTGGATGCTAGCATGATGATGATGTCAACAGCTCTTGCTTTGGTAGATAAAGGAGAGATGACCAATAAAATCTTCGCTATGGACAATCGTTCCTTCTATAAACCAGATTTAGATTAACAATTTAAGAAAAATGAGCATTTTTTAGGATAAGAATGTTCGTTTTTTTATGTGAATATGGTATAATAGATAAAATATCAAAATTAAATGAAATGGGAAATAGAAATGAAATTAAGAAGAAGTGATCGAATGGTTGTCATTTCCAACTATTTGATTAATAATCCTTATAAACTAACTAGTCTCAATACTTTTGCTGAAAAGTATGAATCTGCTAAATCATCCATCTCAGAGGATATCGTCATTATCAAACGAGCCTTTGAGGAAATTGAAATCGGTCATATCCAGACAGTAACTGGTGCTGGTGGTGGTGTCATTTTCACACCATCAATCTCAAGCCATGATGCCAAGGAAATGGTTGAGGACTTGCGTGCTAAGTTGTCAGAAAGTGACCGTATCTTGCCAGGTGGCTATATCTACCTGTCTGATTTGCTTAGTACACCAGCTATCTTGAAAAATATTGGTCGCATTATTGCCAAGAGCTTTATGGACCAAAAAATTGATGCGGTTATGACAGTAGCTACTAAGGGTGTTCCACTTGCAAATGCAGTTGCCAATGTCCTCAATGTTCCCTTTGTTATTGTGCGCCGTGACCTGAAAATTACCGAAGGTTCAACTGTCAGCGTCAACTATGTATCCGGTTCAAGTGGAGATCGCATTGAGAAAATGTTTCTTTCAAAACGCAGTCTCAAGGCAGGCAGCCGTGTCTTGATTGTGGATGACTTCTTGAAAGGCGGCGGAACTGTCAATGGGATGATTAGTCTCTTGCGTGAGTTTGATTCGGAATTGGCTGGTGTAGCAGTCTTTGCGGATAATGCCCAAGAAGAACGTGAAAAGCAGTTTGACTACAAGTCACTCTTGAAGGTAACCAATATTGATGTCAAGAACCAAACCATCGATGTTGAGGTTGGCAATATCTTTGACGAAGACAAATAAGAGATAGAACTAAAGGTTGGAACGATTGTCCCAGCCTTTCTTTGCAAATAGAATAGAAGGAAACTTATGAAAACACCATTTATCAATAAAGAAGACTTAGAAAAGATTGTTGCCGAGTTCCCGACTCCCTTTCACTTATATGATGAGAAGGGAATTCGTGAGAAGGCAAGAGCCGTCAACCAAGCCTTTTCGTGGAACAAGGGCTTTAAGGAATATTTTGCAGTTAAGGCTACTCCAACACCAGCTATCTTGAAAATTCTCCAAGAGGAAGGCTGTGGTGTGGACTGCTCTAGTTATGTAGAGCTTTTGATGAGTCATAAACTGGACTTTCCAGGTTCTGAGATTATGTTCTCTTCAAACAACACGCCAGCTAAGGAATATGCCTATGCACGTGAATTGGGTGCGACCATTAACTTGGATGCCTTTGAAGATATTGAACATCTAGAGCGTGCAGCAGGCATTCCAGAAATCATCTCTTGTCGTTACAATCCTGGAGGCGTTTTTGAACTGGGGACAGACATTATGGACAATCCTGGAGAGGCCAAGTTTGGCATGACCAAGGATCAGCTCTTTGAAGCTTTTGCTATCTTGAAGCAAAAAGGAGCTAAGACTTTTGGGATTCACTCCTTTCTAGCGTCCAATACCGTGACCCATCTCTATTATCCAGAGTTGGCTCGTCAGCTTTTTGAATTGGCTGTTGAAATCAAGGAAAAGTTGGGCATTTCGCTAGACTTTATCAATCTTTCTGGCGGCATTGGTGTTAACTATCGTCCAGACCAGGAGCCGAACGATATCGCCTTGATTGGTGAGGGAGTTCGTAAGGTGTATGAAGAGGTCCTTACGCCAGCAGGTCTTGGTCAGGTTAAGATTTTCACCGAATTGGGTCGTTTTATGTTGGCACCTCACGGTGCTTTGGTCACAAGAGTCACTCATAAGAAGGAAACCTACCGTACCTATCTAGGTGTGGATGCATCAGCAGTCAACCTCATGCGTCCAGCTATGTATGGAGCCTATCACCATATTACTAACGTGACCCATCCAGATGGACCAGCTGAAGTGGTAGATGTGGTTGGTTCACTCTGTGAAAACAATGATAAATTTGCAGTGAATCGCGAACTGCCTCATACAGAAATCGGTGATTTGCTGGTCATTCATGATACAGGTGCCCACGGATTTTCAATGGGCTACCAGTACAATGCCAAACTTCGTTCTGCGGAAATCCTCTATACAGAAGAAGGCAAAGCCCGTCAAATCCGCCGTGCAGAGCGCCCTGAGGACTATTTTGCAACCTTGTATGGTTTTGATTTTGAAGAATAAAATGATAAGTAATTGAAAATGAAATTGAAAAACAGATTGCTTTCTAAAAAATAGGCAAAAATCTTGTTTTTCCTTCAAGTCGTGATATAATAAAACTATAAAACGTTTTCAAGGAAGGTAACGATATGTCTGAAGAAACAATTGATTATGGACAAGTGACAGGAATGGTGCATTCGACAGAAAGTTTTGGGGCGGTAGATGGCCCTGGTATTCGCTTTATTGTCTTTTTGCAGGGCTGTCACATGCGTTGCCAGTATTGCCACAACCCTGACACTTGGGCTATGGAGTCCAATAAGTCACGTGAACGGACGGTAGATGATGTCTTGACTGAAGCCTTGCGTTACCGTGGTTTCTGGGGAAATAAGGGCGGGATTACAGTCAGTGGAGGAGAAGCTCTCTTGCAGATTGATTTCTTGATTGCCCTCTTTACCAAGGCTAAGGAACAAGGAATCCACTGTACCTTGGATACCTGTGCCCTTCCTTTCCGTAATAAACCACGTTACCTTGAGAAGTTTGACAAACTCATGGCTGTCACTGACTTGGTTCTTTTGGATATAAAGGAAATCAACGAAGAACAGCACAAGATTGTCACTAGCCAAACCAATAAAAATATCTTGGCTTGTGCCCAGTATCTATCAGATATTGGAAAGCCTGTCTGGATTCGCCACGTGCTAGTTCCAGGATTGACAGATAGAGATGATGACTTGATTGAACTTGGTAAGTTCGTCAAAACCCTTAAAAATGTTGATAAGTTTGAAATTCTACCTTATCACACTATGGGTGAGTTCAAATGGCGTGAATTGGGAATTCCTTATTCGCTCGAAGGGGTTAAACCACCAACAGCAGACCGCGTCAAGAACGCTAAAAAACTCATGGATACCGAAAGTTACCAAGACTATATGAAACGTGTACATGGATAAAAAAGAAGCCTGATGGAAACATCGGGCTTTTGATACTCAATGAAAATCAAAGAGCAAACTAGGAAACTAGCCGCAGGCTGCTCAAAACACTGTTTTGAGGTTGTAGATAAGACTGACGAAGTCAGTAACACATCTACGGCAAGGCGAAGCTGACGTGGTTTGAGAGATTTTCGAAGAGTATGACTTGCAAAAAAGACTTAGCAAATCAGCTAAGCCTTTTTCTTCTTATCTCGAACGTTGTTTTCCAGCGTTGCGATTTTTGTGTTTTTTCTTGCTTGTGATAGCAGTTGGTTGTTCAGGAGTAACGTCTTTTCGTCCACTTGGTGTAGAGAAAGCACGTGCTTTTGGTGGGTTCTTGGCTAGTTCTTCACGGACTTTTTTGCGAAGTTTTGGACGAACGATATAGTTGACGATAAACTGTTGGAGAATCATCATGAAACCACCGACAACCCAGTAAAGTGTGACACTGGCTGGTGAGAAAAGGGAGAAGACGACGATCATGAGTGGGCTCATGTAAATCATTTTCTTGATTTGTTCTCTTTGCATTTCATCTTCTACTCCGTGAAGTGAAAGGAGCGATTGAAGATAGTAAAGAATACCAGCGAAGGCAACCAAAATCATACTTGGAGAACCTAGAGGAATTCCTAGGTAGCTTGCTTGAGCAACACCTTCAGTATGTTGGGCAGCAAAGTAGATAGCTGAGAAGAAAGGCATTTGAAGGAGGATAGGGAAACATCCTACACCACCAAACATGCTGATGCCGTGCTCTTTTTGAGCTGCAAAGAGAGCTTGTTGGGCTTCGAGTTTTTCTTCTTGAGTAGTTGCTTCTTTGAGACGCGTTTGGTGTGGCTCAAGGACGTGCTTGAGGGCGTTCATCTTTTCAGAGTGAAGAGTTGCTTTCCATGATTGGTAGATACCAAGTGGCAAGATAATCAAGCGAACGATAATAGTTACGATGATGATAGCGACACCGAAGCCTAGACCTTTATCAGTAGCGAAGTACTTGATAGCTTCTCCCATCGGAGCACCCAAGAAATCCCAAACGGGACCAATTGGCTTACCTGTTGCTTTATCAATCTGAACGCAACCTGTCAAAACAAGTAACATAGCCACTCCCATAGCTGAGAGTGCAAAACGTTTAATAGATTTCACTGTTTTTATTCCTTCTTTAAAAATTATACCTTTCTATTCTACTGTTTTTTTACAAAATATACAATAGTTCTAGAGACCTAATTTGCGATTTTAAAGTCAGGGTAAGGAGGAAAGTTGCTCAGTTGGACATCTAAGTAGCTGACTTTTGAAAAAGGTGTAGGTCCTTTTCGTATTTCTTGGATAAATTTCGTCATGATAGCAGATGAGTCTGCTTGGGCTAAGATCTCCACTGTGCCATCGTCATTATTCCAGACACGGCCTGTGATGCCACCGATTTCAAGCGCCAGGCTGTAAACACCCCAACGAAAGCCGACTCCCTGTACCCTACCTTGGGCAATCATTCTAACCTTTTGCATACCAAACCTCTTTGATTGTGTTATAATATTTCTATGACTATTATAACCTCAAAAGCCAATTCTGTGGTAAAAAATACCAAGAAATTACACCAAAAAAA
>NZ_KV802684.1:51517-122006 GCF_001810785.1 Streptococcus sp. HMSC073F11 | reverse complement strand
AAAAAAATACCGTAAATCTGCCTATTTGATTGAAGGCTGGCACTTGTTTGAAGAAGCTGTTCAAGCTGGAGTGACGATTGAGAAAATCTTTGCCCTAGAAAGTTATCGAGAACAGTTAGTTGCTTTTCCGCAAACTGTCTGGGTGTCAGAGGATATTCTGCTAGATTTGGCGGATTCTCAGACTCCACAGGGCATTGTTGCGGTGGTTCAAAAAGAAGAAGTAGGACAAGCTAATTTGAGTCAGGGCAAGTTCTTGTTTTTGGAAGATGTGCAAGATCCTGGTAATGTGGGAACTATCATTCGGACTGCGGATGCAGCAGGTTTTACTGGAGTAATTGTTTCAGATAAATCGGCAGATATCTACAGTCTCAAGACCCTACGTTCCATGCAAGGCAGTCATTTTCATCTGCCTATTTACCGGATGTCTAGTCAAGCGCTTCTTAAGGCAGCCAAAGAAGCAGTTATCCCAGTGCTAGCAACAACCCTATCTAAAGATTCTGTTGATTACAGAGAACTGCCTTCTATAGAAAATTTTGTACTAGTTATGGGAAATGAGGGTCAAGGAATTAGTCCCCTCATGGCTAAAAGTGCAGACCAGTTGGTCCATATTAGTATGAAGGGGCAGGCTGAGAGTCTGAATGTTGCAGTTGCAGCAGGTATTTTAATTTTCCATTTAAGCTAATTTTAACTTTCTTTGTTATAATCAAGGAAAGATGTTCATAGAAAAGGAGAAATGATGAATCACACTACTATTCATGACCGCGCAGGTCTCAATCAATTTTACGCTAAGGTTTATGCCTTTGTTGGTCTGGGAATCGGACTATCTGCTTTGGTATCAGGTCTTATGTTGACGGTCTTTCAGTCTCAGTTGGTTTACTTTTTGATGCAGGGGCGTCTCTGGTTGACCATTGCTACTTTTGCGGAGTTGGCCTTGGTTTTCGTTGCCAGTAGTATGGCTTCAAAGAATAGCCCAGCGGCTCTTCCAGTATTTTTGCTTTACTCAGTATTAAATGGCTTTACCCTCAGTTTTGTGGTGGCCTTCTATACTCCAGGTACGGTTTTGTCTGCCTTTGTATCAAGCGCCCTTCTCTTCTTTGTCATGGCAGCAGTTGGTATGTTCACCAAGAAAGACTTGAGCGGGCTTGGTCGAGCGATGATGGCGGCTCTTATCGGTTTGCTGATTGCCATGGTAGTTAATATTTTCTTGGCTAGTGGTTTCTTTGATTATATGATTAGCGTAGCCATGGTTTTGGTTTTCTCAGGGCTGATTGCTTGGGACAACCAAAAAATTCGCTATGCCTATGAGCAATCACAAGGTCGTGTAGCGACAGGTTGGGTTGTGTCAATGGCTCTTAGTATCTATCTTGATTTTATCAATCTTTTCCTAAGTATTCTACGTATCTTTGGTCGCAATGACTAGAAGGTCCCTAACATCAGTGTTCGAAGGAGCACTGATTTTTTCGTATTTGCTCTTTCCTTTTCTTGGAAATAGGTGTATAATGCTTTTAACTAATTTTTGAGGAGTAGTTTATGAAGAAAAGTTTTATTCATCAACAAGAAGAGATTTCCTTTGTCAAAAACACTTTTACCCAGTATTTGAAAGATAAGTTAGAAGTTGTCGAAGTTCAAGGTCCTATCTTGAGTAGGGTCGGCGATGGTATGCAGGACAACTTATCAGGTGTGGAGAATGCCGTATCGGTCAAGGTTCTCCAAATCCCTGATGCTACTTATGAAGTGGTGCACTCACTTGCTAAATGGAAACGTCATACTTTGGCCCGTTTTGGTTTCGGTGAGGGAGAGGGTCTTTTTGTCCACATGAAGGCCCTTCGTCCAGACGAAGATTCGCTGGATGCGACCCACTCTGTTTATGTTGACCAGTGGGACTGGGAGAAAGTTATCCCAAATGGTAAGCGTAACATCGCTTATCTAAAAGAAACAGTTGAGAAGATTTACAAGGCTATTCGTCTTACTGAGCTAGCTGTTGAAGCCCGCTATGACATCGAATCAATCTTGCCAAAACAAATCACTTTTATCCACACAGAAGAGTTGGTAGAACGCTACCCAGACTTGACACCAAAAGAGCGTGAAAATGCTATTTGTAAAGAATTTGGAGCAGTCTTCTTGATCGGTATCGGTGGTGAATTACCAGACGGTAAACCGCATGATGGACGTGCACCAGACTACGATGACTGGACAAGTGAGTCTGAAAATGGCTACAAGGGTCTAAATGGTGATATTCTTGTCTGGAATGAGTCTCTGGGTGGAGCCTTTGAGTTGTCTTCTATGGGAATCCGTGTAGACGAAGAAACGCTTCGCCGTCAGGTTGCCATCACAGGTGATGAAGACCGTTTAGAATTGGAATGGCACAAGGCTTTGTTGAACGGCCTATTCCCATTGACAATCGGTGGAGGAATTGGACAATCTCGGATGGCCATGTTCCTACTTCGCAAGAAACACATCGGAGAAGTGCAAACAAGTGTTTGGCCTCAAGAAGTCCGCGATACTTACGAAAATATTTTGTAGAGAATCGAACCGCAAGGTTCGGTTTTCTTTCTCTTTTCGCCCATAATTTGGTATAATAAACGGTATGAAAATCGTATCAGGAATCTATGGGGGACGTCCCCTCAAGACACTAGAAGGAAAGACGACAAGACCTACTTCGGATAAGGTTAGGGGAGCCATTTTTAACATGATTGGTCCCTACTTTGAAGGGGGACGAGTCTTGGACCTGTATGCAGGTAGTGGTGGTTTATCTATCGAGGCAGTCTCGCGTGGCATGTCCAGCGCTGTTTTGGTGGAACGAGACCGTAAGGCTCAGGCTATCGTGGCTGAAAATATTCAGATGACCAAGGAAGTTGGAAAATTTGAGCTCCTCAAGATGGATGCAGAAAGGGCATTGGAACAGGTATCTGGGGAATTTGACCTCATTTTCTTAGACCCTCCTTATGCCAAGGAACAAATCGTAGCAGATATTGAAAAAATGGATGAGAAAGAGCTTTTTTCTGAAGATGTCATGGTCGTGTGTGAGACGGATAAGGCCGTCGAACTTCCAGAAGAAATTGCCTGCCTGGGTATCTGGAAGGAAAAAATTTATGGAATTAGTAAGGTGACAGTTTATGTCAGATAAGATTGGCTTATTCACAGGCTCATTTGATCCGATGACAAATGGGCATCTGGATATCATTGAACGGGCGAGCAGACTTTTTGATACGCTTTATGTCGGTATTTTTTTTAATCCCCATAAACAAGGATTTCTCCCTATCGAAAATCGTAAACAGGGGCTAGAAACGGCTTTGAAACATTTGGAAAATGTTGAAGTTGTGTCTTCTCATGATGAATTGGTGGTTGATGTTGCAAAAAGACTGGGGGCTACTTTCCTAGTGCGAGGCTTGAGAAATGCGTTGGATTTGCAATATGAAGCCAGTTTTGATTACTACAATCATCAGCTGTCTCCTGATATAGAGACCATTTATTTACATAGCAGACCTGAACATATCTATATCAGTTCATCAGGTGTTAGGGAACTATTGAAGTTCGGTCAGGATATTGCCGGCTATGTTCCTGATAGTATTTTGGAGGAAATAAGAAATGAAAAAAAAGATTAGATGGCCCTTATATGTCATTGCGGCCTTGATTGTGACTTTCTTGGCATTTGTAGTGCCCTTGCCTTATTATATAGAGGTTCCAGGTGGTTCGGAAGATATTCGCCAAGTTCTTAAAGTAAATGACACAGAAGATAAGGAAGCTGGGGCCTATCAATTCGTTACGGTTGGTGTCCAGCACGCTACTTTAGCCCATATGATTTATGCTTGGTTGACGCCTTTTACAGATATTCGTAGTGCCCAAGAGACTACAGGTGGCTCTTCCGATGTTGAATTTATTCGGATCAATCAATTCTACATGCAAACATCACAAAACATGGCCAAGTATCAAGGGTTAAAAACAGCTGGTAAGGATATTGAACTCAAATATCTTGGGGTTTATGTTTTGACTGTGACAGATAATTCAACCTTTAAAGGGATTCTCAACATCTCTGATACGGTCACAGCAGTCAATGATCAGACCTTCGACAGTTCCAAAGATTTGATTGATTATGTCAATTCTCAAAAATTAGGGGACTCCGTCAAGGTCACCTATGAAGAGGATGGGCAAACCAAGTCTGCAGAAGGAAAAATTATTACTCTAGAAAATGGCAAAAATGGGATTGGAATCGGTTTGATTGACCGTACGGAAGTGACCAGTGATGTCCCAATTCGCTTTTCAACAGCTGGTATCGGCGGACCAAGTGCTGGTCTCATGTTTAGTCTGGCCATCTATACCCAAATAGCTGACCCTGGCCTTAGAAATGGCCGTATCGTTGCCGGTACAGGTACCATTGACCGCGATGGTAATGTGGGGGACATTGGAGGTATTGATAAGAAAGTTGTAGCTTCAGCTAGAGAAGGTGCCGCGATTTTCTTTGCACCTGATAATCCTGTTAGCGAAGAAGAAAAGACAGCACATCCTGATGCTAAAAACAACTACCAAACAGCCCTAGAAGCAGCTAAAACAATCAAGACGGATATGAAAATCGTGCCTGTTAAAACCCTACAAGATGCAATTGATTACTTGAAAAACAATCCCTAGTTTTTAAGTGAAGTTTCCAAACTAGCGCACAAACAGAGAAGATGGTATAATAGTCAAATGGTTCAATTATTATTCACTCTAAGCAGTCACATGCTCTTTATTTATGTGAGTTTTTACCTTTTAAAGGATCTTGTTAGATGGGAAAAGGTTTTAAAAGTGACAGCTGAGAATACAAGAAAAGTCCGTTTATTGATAGCTCTTTTCAGTATTGTAATGGGCTACATCATGAGTTCATTCTTTATCAGCCTGTATCAGTTGTGGCAAGAAGTGCTTAGAGGATTATTATAAAATCAAGAGTAAAGGAAATAAGTATGGAAAAAATTGTGGTTCAAGGTGGCGATAATCGTCTGGTAGGAAGTGTTACGATCGAAGGAGCAAAGAATGCAGTCTTGCCCTTGTTGGCAGCGACTATTCTAGCAAGTGAAGGAAAGACCGTCTTGCAGAATGTTCCTATCTTGTCAGATGTGTTCACTATGAATCAGGTGGTTCGTGGTTTGAATGCCAAGGTGGATTTTAATGAAGAAGATCATCTTGTTGAGGTGGACGCGACTGGCGATATCACTGAGGAAGCTCCTTACAAGTATGTCAGCAAGATGCGTGCATCTATCGTTGTCTTGGGACCAATTCTTGCCCGTGTAGGTCATGCCAAGGTATCCATGCCAGGTGGTTGTACGATTGGTAGCCGCCCTATTGATCTGCATTTGAAAGGTCTAGAAGCTATGGGGGCTAAGATTAGTCAGACAGCTGGTTATATCGAAGCCAAGGCTGATCGCTTACATGGAGCTCATATCTACATGGACTTCCCAAGTGTTGGTGCTACTCAGAACTTGATGATGGCAGCGACGCTGGCTGATGGGGTTACAGTGATTGAAAATGCTGCGCGTGAGCCTGAGATTGTGGACCTAGCCATTCTCTTAAATGAAATGGGAGCTAAAGTAAAAGGTGCTGGTACAGAGACCATTACCATTACCGGTGTGGAGAAACTTTATGGTACGACTCACAATGTGGTCCAAGACCGTATTGAAGCTGGAACCTTTATGGTGGCTGCTGCCATGACTGGTGGTGATGTCCTGATTAAAGATGCTGTTTGGGAGCACAACCGTCCCTTGATTGCCAAATTGCTTGAAATGGGAGTGGAAGTGACGGAGGAGACTGAAGGAATTCGAGTTCGCTCTCAACTAGAAAATCTAAAAGCTGTCCATGTGAAAACCTTGCCCCACCCAGGATTTCCAACAGATATGCAGGCTCAATTTACAGCCTTGATGACTGTCGCAAAAGGCGAATCAACTATGGTGGAGACAGTTTTTGAAAATCGTTTCCAACACCTAGAAGAAATGCGCCGTATGGGCTTGCACTCTGAAATTATCCGTGATACAGCACGTATTGTTGGTGGACAGCCTTTGCAGGGAGCAGAAGTTCTTTCAACTGACCTTCGTGCCAGTGCAGCCTTGATTTTGACAGGTTTGGTAGCACAAGGAGAAACCGTAGTTGGTAAATTAGTCCACTTGGATAGAGGCTACTACCGTTTTCATGAGAAGTTAGCGCAGCTGGGTGCTAAGATTCAGCGGATTGAGGCAAGTGATGAAGATGAATAAGAAATCAGGCTACGTAGCCAAGCGTTTGCTTTTAGTCATTCTGGTACTGGTTTTAGGCCTTCTAGCCCTAGGAATTGGTTTAATGGTAGGTTATGGAATCTTGGGCAAGGGTCAAGATCCATGGGCTATCCTGTCTCCAGCAAAATGGCAGGAATTGATTCATAAATTTACAGGAAATTAGGCTGGTAGACCAGCCTTTTTCTAGAGATAAGGAGAAATATGAACAAAAAAACAAGACAGACC
The DNA here is from genome assembly GCF_001810785.1 of Streptococcus sp. HMSC073F11. Lineage (GTDB taxonomy): Bacteria > Bacillota > Bacilli > Lactobacillales > Streptococcaceae > Streptococcus. The sequence continues at coordinate 115,542 of NZ_KV802684.1, read as the reverse complement.
CTGATTGGACTGTTAGTGTTATTGCTTTTGTCTGCAGGGAGTTATTATATCAAGCAGATGCAGACGACAGCTAATGGTCCCAAAACCAAGCTTAGTCAGAAAAAACAAGCGCCTGAAGCTCCAAGTCAAGAATTGGCAGAAAGTGTCTTAACAGATGCAGTCAGAAGCCAAATAAAAGGGAGTCTTGAGTGGAATGGCTCAGGTGCTTTTATCGTCAATGGTAATAAAACAAATCTAGATGCCAAGGTTTCAAGTAAACCCTACGCTGATAATAAAACAAAGACAGTGGGAAAGGAAACTGTGCCAACTGTAGCCAATGCTCTCTTGTCTAAGGCAACTCGCCAGTACAAGAATCGTGAAGAAACGGGGAATGGTTCGACTTCATGGACTCCTCCAGGCTGGCATCAGGTTAAGAATCTTAAGGGTTCTTATACCCATGCGGTCGATAGAGGTCACTTGTTAGGCTATGCCTTAATCGGTGGCTTGGATGGTTTTGATGCCTCAACAAGCAATCCTAAAAACATTGCTGTCCAGACAGCTTGGGCAAATCAGGCGCAAGCTGAGGATTCGACTGGTCAAAACTACTATGAAAGCATGGTGCGTAAAGCCTTGGACCAAAACAAGCGTGTCCGTTACCGTGTAACCCTTTATTACGCTACAAATGAGGATTTAGTTCCTTCAGCTTCACAGATTGAAGCCAAGTCTTCAGATGGAGAATTGGAATTCAATGTTCTAGTTCCCAATGTTCAAAAGGGACTTCAACTGGATTACCGGACTGGAGAAGTAACGGTAACTCAGTAAAAGATAAGATCAACTCCTATGTCACTTGTGGATGTAGGAGTTTTTTTGGACCATTTAAGTAGGGCTAGAATAGACATTGAGAAAAAATAATATGTACTGGATTAAATTTTGTGATATAATAAAGGATAAGATACTATTTTAGGAGAAGAACTATGGAAGACCCAAGTAGTCAGAATTTGTTGCTACAACTTGTTTTATTGTTTATCTTGACGGTATTAAATGCCTTTTTCTCAGCCACAGAAATGGCCATGGTGTCACTAAATCGTGCGCGGGTTGAACAAAAGGCAGAAGAAGGAGATAGACGCTATATCCGTCTGCTGAAGGTACTAGAAAATCCTAACCACTTTTTATCAACCATTCAAGTAGGGATTACCCTGATTACAATCTTATCAGGGGCGAGTTTGGCAGAAACTCTGGGACGAGAAATTGCATCTTGGCTTGGAAATGGCGAAACAGCTTATGCCGTAGCAAGTTTTCTATCTTTAGCATTTTTGACTTATATTTCCATCGTTTTTGGGGAATTATACCCTAAGAGAATCGCTCTTAATCTAAAGGATGCCTTGGCGATTCGTACAGCGCCAGTTATCATTGGGCTGGGGAAACTAGTTAGTCCCTTTGTTTGGCTCTTATCTGCATCTACCAATCTCTTGAGTCGCTTGACTCCGATGACCTTTGACGATGCTGACGAAAAAATGACCCGTGATGAAATTGAGTACATGTTGACAAATAGTGAAGAAACACTAGATGCTGACGAAATTGAGATGTTACAAGGGATTTTTTCACTAGATGAACTGATGGCCAGAGAAGTCATGGTTCCTCGAACGGATGCCTTCATGGTCGATATTCAGGATGATAGTCAAACCATCATCCAAAGTATTTTAAAACAAAATTATTCTCGTATCCCTGTCTATGATGGGGATAAGGATAACGTGATTGGGATCATTCACACCAAGAGTCTCCTTAATGCGGGCTTTGTGGACGGTTTTGACAATATTGTTTGGAAGAAAATCTTACAAGATCCACTTTTTGTTCCTGAAACTATTTTTGTGGATGACTTGTTAAAAGAATTGCGCAATACCCAAAGACAAATGGCAATCTTGCTGGATGAATACGGTGGGATGGCTGGTTTGGTGACCCTAGAAGACCTCTTAGAAGAAATCGTTGGGGAAATCGATGACGAAACAGATAAGGCTGAAATCGAAGTTCATAAAATTGGAGAAGATACTTATATCGTTCAAGGTACCATGAATCTCAATGATTTTAATGACTACTTTGATGTTGAACTGGAAAGTGATGACGTTGATACCATCGCTGGTTACTATTTGACAGGAGTGGGGACCATTCCAACGACTGAGAAACTCAGTTATGAATTAGTCAGCCAAAACAAACAACTTATCCTAACCAATGATAAGGTGAAAAATGGACGTGTTACCAAGGTAAAAGTCCAAATTACCGAAGTTGAAATAGAAGAAGAAACAGAGTAAACTAGAGGCTTTTGTCACCAGGCGTGACAAAGCTTTTTTCAGTTGATTTCAAAAGGAAATTGTGTCCTCGAAAAACTCAGCCCCAAACTTGCCCCAAAAGTTTTTTAAGGTTATACGTATTTATTTGAGGAAAAAGAAAAAGCCCTTTGAATTGGGCTTTCTGTTTAAATGAAACCTGATAAATCAAGTTAAAGAAGGCGGTAGACGGATTTGAACCGACGATCAAGCTTTTGCAGAGCCGTGCCTTACCACTTGGCTATACCGCCTTAACGTTTATTATTATACCTTGAAAATGATTTTCAGTCAATAGCTTTTTCAGATTTTTTGTATCAATAAGCCTAAATATTCTGAAAATTCGTTTACTTTTCTTGAAATCTATGATATAATTGATGATAACCTATACTTTATTTATAAGAGGAGTAAATAAATGAAAAAAAGTCAAGTGCTTGCTGTAGCGGGAGCTACCTTATTAGCGTCAGGAGTTCTAGCTGCGTGTTCAAACACTAGTTCAAATAATGCTAAATTAGCAAAAGATTACCAATATGTTTATCAAACAGATCCAGAAACTTTGGATTATATCGTCAGCAATATCGATTCAACATCATTCGTCACAACAAATGCTGTAGATGGTTTGTTGGCTAATGATAAATATGGTAACTTGGTTCCTTCTATTGCTGAATCATGGACAGTTTCAAAAGATGGTTTGACTTATACCTATAAAATCCGTAAGGATGCTAAATGGGTGACAGCAGAGGGAGAAGAATACGCTCCTGTAACTGCTAAAGACTTCGTTACTGGTTTGAAACATGCCGTAGATGGAAAATCAAAAGGACTTTCAATCGTTAGCTCTTCTATTAAGGGATTAGAAGCCTATATCAAGGGTGAAACAAGCGATTTTTCAACCGTTGGAGTAAAAGCACTTGATGATCAAACACTAGAATATACCTTGAACCAGCCAGAAACTTTCTGGAATGACAAGACCACTAGTGGTGTTTTGATGCCGGTTAATGAAGAATTCTTAACTTCAAAAGGGGAAGGTTTTGGTGCCCCAACCGATGCTAACTCTATTCTTTATAACGGTCCATTTGTCTTAAAATCTGTAACTCCAAAATCATCTATCGAGATGGCTAAAAATGATGCTTACTGGGACAAAGAAAATGTAAAAATTGAGAACGTTAAGTTCACTTTCTGGGATGGTAAGGACCAAGATGTGATTGCCAAAGGTTTTGCTGATGGTCAATATAGCAAGGCTCGTATCTTCCCTACAAGTTCTACATATGAAAAATATGCAGCTGACTTTAAAGATAACATTTACTTTAATGAACCAGGTGCGGGTGTTGCAACTGTCAGCTTGAATTATGGCCGTACAACCTATAACCACACTGCCAAAACAAGTGATGCTCAAAAGACATCTACTCAGAAAGCATTGCTAAACAAGGAATTCCGTCAAGCCTTGAACTTTGCTGTCGATCGCAATTCTTACTCAGCTCAAACAAATGGTACTGATGGAGCCGCAGTAGCCATCCGTAATACGTTTGCACCTTATAATCTTCAAGTTGGTAAGAAAACATTTGGTGAATTGGTACAAGATAGCTTGGCTAAGACAAATTCTTCTACTTGGTCAAACGTGTCTCTAGCAGATTCTCAAAATGGACTTTACAATGAAGAAAAAGCGAAAGAAGTCTTTGCTAAAGCCAAATCAAGCCTACAAGCTGAAGGTGTTGAATTTCCAATCCACTTGGATGCCTTGGTTATCCAAGAATCAACAGCGGTTGTAAACCGTGTTCAATCATTGAAACAATCAATTGAAAAAGTATTGGGTTCAGATAATGTTGTTGTAGACTTACAACAAATGACTCAAGCAGAAGCTTTACCAATTTCATTTAGCGCTCCAACAGCTAAAGAACAAGACTGGGATATCCATACCTTGCTAGGATGGAACCCTGACTATCAAGATCCTTCTACTTTCTTGGATCAATTCGTCCTTAAGGGAGGAAGTACTCGTCTTTACCTTGGTATTGACCAAAACACAGATGCATCAGTAGTAAGCAAACTTGGTTTAGCTGACTATGGAAAATTACTTGATGACGCAAACAGCGAAAACCAAGATGTTCAAAAACGTTATGAAAAATACGCGGTGGCACAAGCTTGGTTGACTGATAATGCCTTGACAATTCCAGTAATGGCTTCTCCTAAAGAAACAGCCGTTTCATATGTTTCAAAAGTTCTACCATTTAGCTCTTCATATTCAGTAGCCGGCCTTAAAGGTGAAAATTCAGGATACTTGAAGTACACTGAAGTTGGTGAAAAAGCAATCACCAAAGAAGAGTATGAAAAAGCTCGTGAAAAATGGTTGAAAGAAAAGACTGAGTCAAACGAGAAAGCTCAAAAAGAATTGGCAAGTCATGTGAAGTAAATAATTTTCAATAGAACTTTCTCTCCATGAGGAGAAGGTTCTTTTGGGATTTTTAAAGGAAATGATATGAAAAAATATATTTTTATGCGTGTTTTGCGGTCATTGGTTTCTATCTTCTTAGTAACAACCTTGACTTACACGATTATCTATACAATGGTTCCTCGAAAATTGATTTTCAAACAGGATACCAACTATAATAAGATTGCGACAACTGCTGATAAACGTGATAACTATGAGAATACCGTTTATGAGCGTATGGGCTATATCGAGTACTACGATACCAAAGAGTTGCAAGAAAAAGCTAGTCAGATGGATGCTTCTGTAACAGTTGAAGCTAATGACACCAACAAGGCTATCTATGAAAAATACATCAAACAAATCGGTCATGGTTGGACCTTGGGAGAATTTACTGAAAGTGGCCAATTCTACGCTACGCGTGAAATCCCGATTTTTGAACGTGTTTTTCACTTCTATGCTAACTTGATTGACATTGATCATACAAATAAAATTCAAGACCCTGAAAATCCAGACTTGAAACGTTACCTTCGTTTTGAAAACGATCCAGCGATCGGATGGTCCTTGGTCGGTTCAGGAACAAAACACAAATATCTCTTGTACTTCAACAGTCAGTTCCCGTTTGTGCATCAAAACTTTGTGAACATTAATTTAGGTGACTCTTATCCAACCTATGCTAATAGCCCTGTTTTACAGGTCATTACTCAAGGACAAGGGCAAACAAAAACATCTCAAGTTCAGTTCCCAACAGGTAAGAAAACTTCTTCTGTAAATATTTACTCAAGAACCTACAAATCGCCTAGTCAGGCTGATTCTCGTGAAGTAGCTAACTATGGGAAAGATGACCCATATACTGCAACTGAAAGCAACTACCAATATCCTTCTATGATTGCTAGCTCTGCAGTCGTTGGATTGATTGGTTTGGTGATTTCTTATGCGATTGCCGTGCCACTTGGTTCAGCTATGGCTCGCTTCAAGAATACTTGGATTGATAGCTTCTCAACAGGGTTTTTGACCTTCTTGATGGCCCTTCCAACCATTGCCTTGGTTTACATTGTTCGTTTGATTGGATCATCAATTGGTCTTCCAGATTCATTCCCTATTTTGGGTGCTGGAGATTGGCGTTCGTATGTTTTACCAGCAGTGATTCTTGGTTTGTTGGGTGCTCCTGGTACAGCTATTTGGATTCGTCGTTACATGATTGACTTGCAATCACAGGACTTTGTTCGTTTTGCTCGTGCCAAAGGTTTGTCTGAAAAAGAAATTTCAAACAAACACATCTTTAAAAATGCCATGGTTCCGCTGGTTTCAGGAATTCCTGGTGCCGTTATCGGGGTTATTGGTGGTGCAACCCTTACTGAAACAGTCTTCGCCTTCCCAGGTATGGGTAAAATGTTGATTGACTCTGTAAAAGCATCTAATAACTCTATGGTCGTTGGTCTTGTCTTCATCTTTACATGTATTTCTATCTTCTCACTTCTTTTGGGAGATATTTGGATGACTATTATTGACCCACGTATTAAATTGACTGAGAAAGGAGGCAAATAATGTCTACAATCGATAAAGAAAAATTTCAGTTTGTAAAACGTGACGATTTTGCCTCTGAAGCTATTGATGCGCCAGCTTATTCATACTGGGGTTCAGTGTTTAGACAATTTATGAAGAAGAAATCAACTGTAGTCATGTTGGGAATCTTGGTAGCTATCATTTTGATGAGTTTCATCTACCCAATGTTTTCTAAGTTTGATTTCAATGATGTCAGCAAGGTAAACGACTTTAGTGCTCGTTATATCAAGCCAAATGCTGAGCATTGGTTCGGTACAGACAGTAACGGTAAATCTCTTTTTGACGGTGTCTGGTTCGGAGCTCGTAACTCTATCCTCATTTCTGTGATTGCGACAGTAATTAACTTGGTTATCGGTGTTTTTGTCGGTGGTATTTGGGGAATTTCAAAATCAGTTGACCGCGTGATGATGGAAGTTTATAACGTCATCTCAAACATCCCATCTCTTTTGATTGTCATTGTCTTGACTTACTCAATCGGAGCTGGATTCTGGAATCTGATTTTTGCCATGAGTGTGACGACATGGATTGGGATTGCCTTCATGATCCGTGTGCAAATCTTGCGTTATCGTGACTTGGAATACAACTTGGCGTCACGTACTCTGGGAACACCAACCTTGAAGATTGTTGCCAAAAATATCATGCCTCAATTGGTATCTGTTATTGTGACAACCATGACTCAAATGCTTCCAAGCTTTATCTCATACGAAGCCTTCTTGTCATTCTTCGGTCTTGGATTACCAATTACCGTGCCAAGTTTGGGTCGTTTGATTTCGGATTATTCACAAAACGTAACAACCAATGCTTACTTGTTCTGGATTCCATTGACAACTCTTGTCTTGGTATCCTTGTCCCTTTTCGTAGTTGGTCAAAACTTAGCGGATGCTAGTGATCCACGTACACATAGATAGGAGTAGAAATGACAAAAGAAAAAAATGTAATTTTGACTGCTCGCGATATTGTCGTGGAATTTGACGTTCGTGACAAAGTATTGACAGCCATTCGCGGCGTTTCCCTTGAACTAGTTGAAGGAGAAGTATTAGCCTTGGTAGGTGAGTCAGGATCAGGGAAATCTGTTTTGACAAAGACATTCACAGGTATGCTTGAAGAAAACGGTCGCATTGCCCAAGGTAGTATTGACTACCGTGGTCAAGATTTGACAGCTTTATCTTCTCACAAGGATTGGGAACAAATTCGTGGCGCTAAGATTGCGACTATCTTCCAAGATCCAATGACTAGTTTGGACCCAATTAAAACAATTGGTAGTCAGATTACAGAAGTTATTGTAAAACACCAAGGAAAAACAGCTAAAGAAGCGAAAGAATTGGCCATTGACTACATGAATAAGGTTGGGATTCCAGATGCAGATAGACGTTTTGATGAATACCCATTCCAATATTCTGGAGGAATGCGTCAACGTATCGTTATTGCGATTGCTCTTGCCTGCCGACCTGATGTCTTGATTTGTGATGAGCCAACGACTGCCTTGGATGTGACCATCCAAGCTCAGATTATTGATTTGTTGAAATCTTTACAAAACGAGTACCATTTCACAACAATCTTTATCACCCACGACCTTGGTGTGGTGGCAAGTATTGCAGATAAGGTAGCGGTTATGTATGCAGGAGAAATCGTTGAGTATGGAACTGTTGAGGAAGTCTTCTATGACCCTCGCCATCCATATACATGGAGTCTCTTGTCTAGCTTGCCTCAGCTTGCTGATGATAAAGGGGATCTTTACTCAATCCCAGGAACACCTCCGTCACTTTATACTGACCTGAAAGGTGATGCCTTTGCCTTGCGTTCTGACTATGCAATGCAGATTGACTTCGAACAAAAAGCTCCTCAATTCTCAGTATCAGAGACACATTGGGCTAAAACTTGGCTACTTCATGAGGATGCTCCAAAAGTAGAAAAACCAGCTGTGATTGCAAATCTCCATGATAAGATTCGTGAAAAAATGGGATTTGCCCATCTGGCTGACTAGGAGGAAGGAAATGTCTGAAAAATTAGTAGAAATCAAAGATTTAGAAATTTCCTTCGGTGAAGGAAGTAAGAAGTTTGTCGCAGTTAAAAATGCTAACTTCTTTATCAACAAGGGAGAAACTTTCTCGCTTGTAGGTGAGTCAGGTAGTGGGAAAACAACTATTGGTCGTGCCATCATCGGTCTTAATGATACAAGTAATGGGGATATCATTTTTGATGGTCAAAAGATTAATGGTAAGAAATCGCGTGAACAAGCTGCAGAATTGATTCGTCGTATCCAGATGATTTTTCAAGATCCTGCCGCAAGTTTGAATGAACGTGCGACTGTTGATTATATTATTTCTGAAGGTCTTTACAATCATCATCTGTTCAAGGATGAAGAAGAACGTAAAGAGAAAGTTAAAAATATTATCCGTGAAGTGGGGCTTCTTGCTGAGCACTTGACTCGTTACCCTCATGAATTCTCAGGTGGTCAACGTCAACGTATCGGTATTGCCCGTGCCTTGGTCATGCAACCAGACTTTGTTATTGCGGATGAGCCCATTTCAGCCTTGGACGTTTCTGTGCGTGCTCAAGTCTTGAACTTGCTTAAAAAATTCCAAAAAGAACTTGGTTTGACCTATCTCTTCATCGCCCATGACTTGTCGGTTGTTCGCTTTATTTCAGATCGTATCGCAGTTATTTACAAGGGTGTTATTGTAGAGGTTGCAGAAACAGAAGAATTGTTTAACAATCCAATTCACCCATATACTCAAGCCTTACTTTCAGCGGTACCAATCCCAGATCCAATCTTGGAACGTAAGAAGGTCTTGAAAGTTTACGACCCAAGTCAACACGACTATGAGACTGATAAGCCATCTATGGTAGAAATCCGTCCAGGTCACTATGTTTGGGCTAACCAAGCCGAATTGGCGCGTTACCAACAAGGGTTAAACTAATAATGGTTTTATAATTTCCATAAAAATTGATATGGGAATTATAAACCTTTTTTGTTGGACTGATTTGAAAAAACTTTGAAAGAGTTTTCGAGAGAAATAGAATTCTTAGAAAATCATTGAATTATAGTGAGATGAAATAAAATCTTAACAACTTGATTAGGAAAGTCAAATTAATTTCTAGAAAAGGTTTAGAAGTCGCGGCGTATTACTCTAGCTTCAATCTACTGTATTCTAATACTCTTCGAAAATCTCTTCAAACCATGTCAGCTCTATCTGCCACCTCAAAACAGTGTTTTGAGCAACCTGAGTCTAGCTTCCTAGTTTGCTTTTTGATTTTCATTGAGTATAATATCTACAATGTAAAAAACTCTAGCTATCAGTTCATTGATAGTTAGAGTTTTTCTATTCATATGATTTAAGGAGTTTAAATAAGGCTTCTATTTCTGATGACGGTGTAGCTGATTTAAGGTAAGCGTAATAAACTGTAAAAGTTATCTTATCCTTCGGTATAAGAGGAATTTTTATTAAATCATCATCTTCATCAGAAAGTGCGATATCAGCCAGTAAACTAAGGCCAATCCCTTTCTTTAAAAGTTCTTTAAGAATGACAATGTCATCAGCCTTAAAGAATATTTCTGCCTTGTTTTGATGCTTCTGATTAAGCGTTTCAAAAGCTTTCAGGTGAACAAAGTGTTCGTCTAAGAGTATAAAGGATTGATCTACTAATTCTTCAAAAGCGAGGGAAGGAACAGTGGCAAAAGGATGGTTCTTAGATAAAACGACATACAGTTCTTTATGAAATAGCTCGTGTGTCTCTATTGAAGGATAATTGAGAGGTTCAATTAAACCGAGTAGGCTTGCATTAAGGTCTCCCTTAAGGAGAAGGTTTAATAACTCTACGGAGCCACCGCGGATAGGGCGTATCTTTTTTAAAAAATCGAATTTATCTTTTTCGTTTAAGGCAGCGAAGAGATACTGAATGATAATAGGAGGGAATCCTACAGTAGAGTATTGTGCCAAGGAGCGGTTAATTTCTTTGCGAGTAGAAATGACCTCAGGTAAGATCAGTTCTGTATGCTTTAGAAGGATTTGTCCTTGAGGAGTTAGCTTGAAGGAACGATGCGAGGGGTCATGGTGAATCAATTTGCAGTTAAAGGCTTCCTCTAAGCGCTTGATAGCATAAGAAATAGATGGTTGGCTGACTTTATGTTGTTTTGCTACTTCCGTATAGGATTGAAGCTGGCAGAGGTCATAAAAATATTGTAGATCTTTTAAATTCATATGGGTTCACTTTCATTAGTTGGAGAAGGAAAATAAGTGGAAAACAGCAGATAAATAATTTTTATCCGTATCCTACAATTTGACTATACGAGTATTCACCAGTTAAAATGTAAGTGAGTCAGGGATTTCAAAGATTATCTAAGATACTCTCAAAAATGACCAACATTTTTTCTCGTTTATCAATAGGGAGCTGTTTAATCTTCATGTTGATTCTTTTGAGTGAAAGATTGTCACTCTTATCAGAGGTTGATTCAAGGCTATCAAAATTGAAAAATTCCTCTGGGGTCATTTCTAGGGCGTCAATCACTTTTTCAAGACTGTGAATGGTCAGATTCACATTTTGGTTTTCAAGTTGATTGATATACTTAAGCCCGAGTCCTGCTTGTTCCGAAAGTTCTTCCTGGCTCATTTTATTCTGTGTTCGAAAATATTTCACTTTTTGGGAAATATATTGTTGTAAATAGTTTTTAGTTGTCATATAAATAGAATACAAGTTTTATATGACAAAAAACACCTTAAAAAATACAAAGTATTACATAACATACCTAGATGATATTTATTTTAATGAGGATTGTCAATTTGTATGATTGGTTTATTTTACTCGAAACTTTTAGTAAAGAGAGATCATCGAGAGTTTGATGAGTTCAGAAATTTATAACATATGCGTATACAATTGTATTATTTAAACAACAACGTTTTACGAACAATTCGTTTCATGTGGTATAATATAAGTAAAAAGGAGCTTGCACTATGACTGCACATGATATTTTAAACAATCCTTTCCTCAATAAAGGTACTGCCTTTACCTTAGAGGAGCGAAAGGAACTAGGCCTTATTGGTTTACTGCCACCGTATGTTCAAACGATTGAAGAACAAGCGGTGCAAACTTATGCACAAATGCAAACAAAAGCCAATGATTTGGAAAAACGTCTTTTCCTAATGGAAATTTTTAATACCAACAGGACTCTTTTCTATTACCTCTTTTCTCAACATTTGAAAGAATTCAATCCAATTGTATATGATCCAACCATTGCAGATACGATTGAAGGCTATAGTGATCTTTTTGTAGATCCCCAATATGCGGGATATCTTGATATTAATCATCCTGAAAATATTGAAGCTACTTTGAAAAACGCTGCCGGGGGTCGCGAGATTCGTCTCATTGTTGTAACAGATGCAGAAGGAATCCTTGGAATTGGCGACTGGGGAACAAATGGTGTCGATATTTCTGTTGGGAAATTGATGGTCTATACAGGTGCTGCTGGAATCGATCCTTCGATGGTCCTTCCTTTAGTCATTGATGCAGGGACTAACCGTGAAGAACTTCGTAACAATCCTAATTACTTAGGAAATCGTCACGAACGGGTCCGCGGAGATCGTTACTACGACTTCATTGACCAATTTGTTCAAACAGCAGAACGTCTCTTTCCTAAACTCTACCTTCACTGGGAAGACTTCGGCCGCTTGAATGCTGCCAATATTCTTGAAAAATACCGGAAACAAATTCCGACCTTTAATGATGATATTCAAGGTACAGGAATCGTTACCTTGGGTGGTATCTTCGGTTCGCTGGATATTAGTGGTGAAAAATTAACAGATCAAGTTTATCTCTGCTATGGTGGTGGTACTGCGGGTGCAGGAATTGCCTCTCGTGTTCTTCGTGAAATGGTAAGTGAAGGTCTTTCTGAAGAAGAAGCTTATAAACGTTTCTTTATGGTTGATAAACAAGGTCTTCTCTTTGATGACATGGATGACTTGACACCAGAGCAAAAACCATTTGCTAAGAAACGTGCTGACTTTAGTAACGCAGATAAGTTGACTGACCTGCTTGAAGTAGTGAAGACTGTGAAGCCAACTATTCTTGTAGGAACTTCAACTCAGCCTAATACCTTCACTAAAGAAATAGTAGAAGCTATGTGTGAAAACACAGAACGTCCAATGATCTTCCCTTTGTCAAATCCAACTAAATTGGCAGAAGCTAGTGCCAAAGATTTGATTGAATGGTCAGATGGCAAAGCTTTTGTCGCAACAGGAATTCCTGCTGATACGGTTTCTTATAAAGGTGTAGACTATGTGATTGGTCAAGCAAATAATGCCCTGATTTACCCAGGTCTTGGTCTAGGTATGCTGGCTTCTGAAGCAAGTCTTTTGACTGATGAAATGATTGGAGCAGCGGCGCATTCATTGAGTGGTATTGTCGATCCAGGCCAACTAGGAGCTCCTGTCTTGCCACCATTCAAGTATGTAGCAGATGTTTCTATTAAAGTAGCAGAAGCAGTCGCTAAAAAAGCACAAGAGCAAGGTCTTGCACGCGCTAAGGAAACAGATATGGCCAAAGCAGTTCGTGATTTGAAGTGGTATCCAGAGTATAAATAATTCATTTCTGTTGCCTATCCTCGGGATACTTAGCTTATTTTGGATATGTTAGCAATCTACAGAGTTGATAACCGAAAAGTAAAGAGATTGTCGTATTGACTAATGGTTTTAAACAGTATAAAATAACTGTCGATTTTTTGTCCGACTGCCAAGAGTCAGTTTAATACTACACTAAAATCAAAATGCATTATATAATAGTGATATGAAATCAACCAAAGAAGAAATACAAGCCATCAAAACACTTTTAAAAAACTCTAGTACAACTGAATACCATAAAAGTCTTCAAATCGTTCTATTTTGTCTAATGGGCAAATCTTTGAAATTATCCTAAAAGAATTGAAAGAATTATGAAAGAATTTTCGAAAAATTTTAAAAAATTCTGAAATATTCTTGACAGGTGATGAAAAAGGTGGTAAGATAGGAAACATCAAAAAAGAAAGCAGAAAAAGAAATGAATAAGAGACAAGCTGTAACGATGAATCAAAACTTTTACTTTAGCTACTTTAGATAGTGTTTGTAGACATGTCACCATGGATGCAAACAGTTTAAGCAATTTGTTTGTATCTATGTGGCTAAGATTTTTGATAGTGGTCCATATAGATGAATATCTAAATGGACTAGCTAAGTTGTAACTTGTTAGATTATTTCAAGCATCCGTTTAGATAGTATCTAGGCGGTTTTTTGTTTTATCTTTTCTGAGAAGGAGTTTCATTATGAAAGTTGTTCGAAAATTACTAGCCCCTCTCTTGGTAGTGGGTATCCTCTTGACCTCTCTGATCAGTTTGCATCAGTTGAAGGCAGATAAGAAAAAAGATGTTTTTCGTATCGGTATTTCGCAATTTATTACTCATCAATCTTTGGACGCTACTAGAGAAGGTTTTGTGGATGAGTTGGCTAAGCAAGGCTATGTTGAGGGGAAAAATATCGAGATTGATTTGCAAAATGCACAGGGAGAACAACGAAACCTAAAAACGATTTCCCAGCAACTAGCAGAATCTAGTGATGTCGTTCTAGCTATCGCAACGCCTTCTGCTCAGAGTTTGGCCAATACAACACAAACGACACCTGTTATCTTTTCAGCGGTAACAGATCCTGTCAGTGCCAAGTTGGTAGAGTCAAGAGAGCATCCTGGGGGCAATGTAACTGGGACAAGCGATCAGTCATCAGATGCCATTTCAACCCAAATCAATTTGATAAAGAAAGTGTTGCCAAAAGCTAAAACAATTGGAATTCTTTATACTCAGAGTGAGCCCAATTCGGTTGTCCAAAAGGATGAAGCTAAGCGTCTTTTGGAAGAAAAAGGCTTTACCGTTGTTGAAAAAACAATCTTGGACAGTAACAATGTCAAGGCTGCTGCAGAAAGCTTGATGGCAGAGGTGGATATGGTTTTTGTACCAACGGATAATATCATTTCATCAACCATGGAAACAGTCAAGCAGGTGTCTATTAAACACAAGGTTCCAGTATTTGGTGGTTCAACAGAAATGATTGCTGTGGGTGGCTTGTATAACTACGGAACTAATTATGAAGAATTGGGAAGACAGACAGCTCGCATGCTGATTCGTGTTTTAAAAGGTGAGAATCCAGAAAATATAGCAGTTGAGTTGCCTGAAAAACTGGAATTGCATACCAATCAAGAAATGGCAGATGCACTAGGAATTGATATTAGTAAGTTAGAAGGCAAGGAATAAGGAGGTTTAAGATGAATTTTGTGTTATCTAGTTTATCAGAAGGTTTGTTGTGGTCGATTATGGCGATTGGGGTCTACTTGACTTTCCGTATTTTGGATATTGCGGATATGACTGCTGAAGGCGCCTTTCCACTGGGGGCGGCTGTCGTCGTATCTCAGATACAGGCAGGGACAAATCCTTGGATTGCGACCGTACTTGCTTTGCTGGCAGGTATGGTAGCAGGTCTAGTATCAGGAATGCTCCATACCAAGATGAAAATTCCAGCTCTCTTGACAGGGATTGTGACCTTGACAGGGCTTTATTCAATCAATATTAAAATCATGGGAAGTGTGCCCAATCTTTCCTTGGGAGATTCTTCAACTGTCTTTAAACAGTTGGTTAGCTTGGGTCTGACAAATGAAGGAGCTGTTTTCTCACTTAGTTTGGCCTGTCTATTACTTGTTTGTCTAGTCTTAACTCTTTTGATGAAAACGGAGATTGGCTTGGTCTTGCGTTCGACTGGGGACAATATTCCGATGAGTGAGGCAAATGGGGTCAATGTAGACACCATGAAGATTGTTGGTTACATGATTTCAAATGGCTTGATTGCCCTATGTGGTTCCTTGTTTGCCCAAAATGATGGATTTTCGGATGTAACTTCTGGGACAGGAACTATCGTTGTTGGTTTGAGTGCAGTCATTATTGCGGAAGTCTTGATACACGACTTGACCATTGGAGGTCGCTTGTTATCCATCGGAATCGGTGCTATTGTTTACCGTTTGATTATTTTAAATATCTATGAAATTCCAAATCTGGATCAGAACCTGGTTCGTCTCTTTAATGCAATCTTGTTAGCCTTGGTTCTATTTGCACCAGAATTGCAAAAGAGACTAAAGATTCGTGGTCTGAAATTGAGAAATGAATAGGAGGAGAAAGTTATGGCAAGTTTGTTAACACTTGAAAATATTCACAAAACATTTGAAGCAGGGACGGTCAATGAAAACCATGTCCTCAAAGGATTAGATTTAGAGGTTGAAGAGGGAGATTTTATCTCTGTGATTGGTGGAAATGGCGCAGGGAAATCCACTTTGATGAATATCTTGGCTGGCAATCTATCTGTGGACGAAGGGGATCTTTTGTTGGAAGGGAAATCCATTAAAAATCTGAGTGTACGAAAGAGAGCCAAGGATATTGCCCGTGTTTTTCAAGATCCGAAGATGGGGACAGCTTCTCGTTTGACGATTGAGGAGAATATGGCTATTGCCTTGAGACGTGGACAAAAGAGAGGACTTGGCTGGGGCGTGAAGGAGAAGGACAGAATTCAGTTTCAAGAGGCCTTGAAGGAGTTGAATATTGGTCTGGAAAATCGCTTGAAAGTGGATACTCAATACCTTTCAGGAGGACAAAGACAGGCCCTGACCCTAGTCATGGCAGCCTTGGTGAAACCTAAGCTCTTGTTGTTGGATGAACACACTGCGGCACTTGACCCGAAAACCAGTCAAATGGTGATGGACTTGACGCAAAAGATTGTGGAGCATCATCAGTTGACTACTCTGATGATTACTCATGATATGAACCATGCGATTGAGTATGGTAATCGTCTCATTATGCTCTATCAAGGCAAGATAGTGGTGGATGTCAAAGGAGAAGAGAAAAAGCATCTGACAGTTGAGGATCTTATGCATCTCTTCCAGAAAAATAGTGGCCAAAGTCTGGTCAGTGATGAATTGGTTTTGGGGTAAATAAAAAGGCTGAGATCCAGTGTCTCAGTCTTTTATTTCTTACGTTTTGCAAAATCTACAAATCTGAATTTTTCTAATTTATGCCGACTTTCGGTAAACTGAAATTGCCGTCCGTCTTGGAGATAAACTTTTGATTTAATCGAAACGACATAAGGGTCTTTGCCAATGTCCATAAGAATCTTGTCTCGGTCATTTGAGTGGTCAATAGTTATTTCCTTTTGAGCATAATCAATAAGGAGTTTGAGGTCGTCCTCTATATAAGAATAGATGGACTGCTCAGCAATTTGCCGAGTGATATTTGGGATTAGTTCCATATCCAGATAGTCCGTATCCAGAACGGATACCAGATCATCCACCACACGCTGGCGGACCACCTTCCAAACCATACGAAACTCTGGGAAGCCAGTTATTAGTGAGGATTTTTTATCAATAATAATCTTGTCCAGACTGACCACGTTGGTTTTAGAGCGCAGGTCCAAGTTCTTGAACTAGTTCTTGGTAGCTGGTTAGGTTGGATACAGGGAAATTGACGGTTTCTTCTTTGACGACTTGAGAACCTTGCCCCCGTATCTTTTTGATCAATCCTTCCTCTTGGAGGAGAGACAGGGCCTTTCGGACGGTATCACGGCTTACCTGATATTGCTCCATGAGGTCATGCTCGCTAGGAAGGAAATCTCCGACAGCGTAAGTCTCGTTTTGAATGGTTTCTTGGATTTGCTTAAATAGTTGTTGGTATTTCTTCATGGTACTTCCTTATACTCTTCGAAAATCAAATTCAAACCACGTCAGCGTCACCTTACCTTACTCAAGTACAGCCTGCGGCAAGCTTCCTAGTTTGCTCTTTGATTTTCATTGAGTATTAAATGGCTTTTTAGTCTAGTTCAATGAACACCTGTATCTATTTTACCATACAAGTACCGAAAAATGACAAAAAAATCCTCTTTTTAAACAAAACAAGTTGCAGACAAGTTTGGTATCGTTTACAATAGTCTTATCAAATCAAACTTGCTTTGACAAGTATAAGGAGAATCAAATGGGAAAATTTGAACAAGAAGCCAAGGATCTGCTTCAGGCAATTGGAGGCAAAGAAAATGTGACTGCGGTAACCCACTGTGCGACACGGATGCGGTTTGTTTTAGGAGATGATAAGAAGGCTAATGTTAAAGCTATCGAATCAATTCCAGCTGTTAAAGGAACTTTTACAAATGCAGGTCAATTTCAGGTGATTATTGGGAATGACGTGCCGATTTTTTATAATGATTTTACAGCTGTTTCAGGCATTGAGGGTGTTTCCAAAGAAGCAGCCAAGTCTGCAGCTAAGAGTAATCAAAACGTGGTCCAACGTGTTATGACCACTCTGGCGGAAATCTTTACTCCGATTATTCCAGCCTTGATTGTTGGTGGATTGATCCTCGGTTTCCGTAATGTCTTGGAAGGTGTGCATTGGTCTATGTTGGATGGTAAGACCATCACAGAAACTTCTCAGTTTTGGGCAGGGGTTAATCACTTCCTCTGGTTGCCTGGTGAAGCTATCTTCCAGTTCTTACCAGTAGGGATTACCTGGTCTGTTTCTCGTAAGATGGGAACCAGCCAAATTTTGGGAATTGTTCTCGGAATCTGTTTGGTATCGCCTCAATTGCTCAATGCCTATGCGGTTGCTTCAACGCCAGCAGCTGATATCGCAGCAAACTGGGTTTGGAATTTTGGCTATTTTACTGTTAATCGTATCGGTTACCAAGCCCAAGTTATCCCAGCCTTGCTTGCAGGTTTGAGTCTGTCTTATCTTGAAATTTTCTGGCGTAAGCATATCCCAGAAGTGATTTCTATGATTTTTGTACCTTTCTTGTCATTGATTCCAGCCTTGATTTTGGCTCATACTGTCTTGGGACCAATCGGTTGGACAATCGGGCAAGGACTTTCATCAGTTGTATTAGCAGGATTAACTGGTCCTGTTAAGTGGTTCTTCGGTGCGATTTTTGGTGCCCTCTATGCACCATTTGTCATTACAGGTCTGCACCATATGACCAATGCCATTGACACACAATTGATTGCGGATGCGGGTGGAACTGCCCTCTGGCCAATGATTGCTCTTTCTAATATTGCCCAAGGCTCAGCCGTATTTGCCTATTATTTCATACACCGTCATGATGAGCGTGAGGCTCAGGTTTCACTTCCTGCAACCATTTCAGCCTATCTCGGTGTTACAGAACCAGCTCTTTTTGGGGTTAATGTCAAATACATCTATCCATTTGTTGCTGGGATGACTGGTTCAGCTCTTGCAGGCATGTTATCCGTTACTTTCAATGTAACTGCAGCTTCTATTGGTATCGGTGGTTTGCCAGGTATCCTCTCTATTCAACCTCAATACATGTTGCCATTTGCAGGAACTATGTTAGTCGCTATTGTTGTTCCAATGCTCTTGACTTTCTTTTTCCGTAAGGCAGGTTTCTTTACAAAAACTGAGGATGATACAGACTTGCAGGCAGAATTCGTTGCACAAGAAGAAGCAGAATTTGTGAGCCATGAACCAGTAGAACATACTCCAGTAGAAATTGTTAGCCCACTTGAAGGACAAGTAAAAGAACTAAGTCAAGCAACTGATCCAGTCTTTGCTTCAGGTGTCATGGGGCAAGGTCTGGTCATTGAACCAAGTCAAGGTGAGTTGACTTCTCCAGTCAATGGGACAGTTACGGTTCTTTTCCCTACCAAGCATGCCATCGGTATTGTCTCTGACGAGGGAGTGGAATTGCTCATTCACATCGGTATGGATACAGTAGGTCTGGATGGCAAAGGTTTTGAAAGTTTTGTAGCCCAAGGAGACCATGTCACAGTTGGTCAGAAACTGATTCGTTTTGATATGGATGTCATTAAGGCCGCAGGCCTGGTAACAGAAACTCCTGTTATCATCACTAACCAAGATGCTTATACAGCGACCATCACTGGAACTTATCCGACAACAATCCAAGCTGGAGAAGCTCTCATGGTCGCAACACGAATCTAATCAAAATAGCACAAATAGGGAAGGAAGACTGCTTCCTCCCTTTTATCAGAAAAGGAGAAACAGATGACACTTGATAAAGGAAAAGTAGTCTATCAAATCTATCCAAAATCTTACAAAGACACCACTGGCAATGGTATTGGGGACTTACGTGGAATTATCGAAAAAATCCCCTATCTAGCCAAGTTGGGCGTGGATATGGTCTGGCTCAATCCATTCTATCCAAGCCCTCAACGGGATAATGGTTACGATATTTCAGATTATATGGCAGTTGATCCTCTTTTTGGTGATATGGCTGATTTTGAGGAAATGGTGCGTGTCGGTCAAGAGCACAAGATTGACTTTATGCTGGACATGGTACTCAATCATTGTTCGACAGAGCATGAATGGTTTCAGAAAGCCCTAGCTGGTGACAAGTATTATCAAGACTTTTTCTTCATCCAAGACCAACCAACAGACTGGCAGTCTAAGTTTGGTGGCTCTGCATGGGCGCCCTTTGGGAATACAGGGAAATACTACCTTCACCTCTTTGATGAGACCCAGGCTGATCTTAACTGGCGCAATCCCAATGTCCGTAAGGAGCTTTTCAAGGTTGTTAATTTTTGGCGCGATAAGGGTGTCAAAGGTTTCCGATTTGATGTGATCAATTTGATTGGCAAGGACGAGGTCTTAGTGGATTGTCCTGAAAATGAAGGAAAGCCAGCTTACACAGACAAGCCCATCGTTCATGACTATTTGCGTATGATGAATCAAGCCACTTTTGGAGCAGACGATAGCTTTATGACAGTTGGGGAAATGTCTTCTACAACTATGGAAAATTGTGTCCTCTATTCGTCGCCTGACCGTCAGGAATTATCCATGACATTTAATTTTCATCACCTCAAGGTGGACTACAAAGATGGGCAAAAGTGGACCTTGGCTCCCTTTGATTTTGAAGAGTTGAAAAGTCTTTATCATAGCTGGTGCAAGGAGATGAGTGATAAAGATGGGTGGAGCGCTCTCTTCTGGAACAATCACGACCAACCACGCGCTTTAAACCGTTTTGTCGATATTCAGAACTTTCGCAAGGAAGGGGCTACCATGCTAGCAGCCAGCATTCACCTGTCACGTGGAACACCTTATATTTATATGGGCGAGGAAATCGGAATGGTTGACCCAGACTATGATTCCATGGCTGACTATGTGGATGTCGAGTCCATCAATGCCTATCAGATGCTCTTAGAAGAAGGGAAGAGTCAGGAAGAAGCCTTCCAGATTATTCAGGCTAAGTCGCGTGATAATTCACGAATTCCCATGCAGTGGGATGCTTCGGAAAATGCTGGTTTTACAGTAGGGACACCTTGGCTCAAGGCAGGAAAATCCTACCCTCATATCAATGTAGAAAATGAAATCCAAGGTCCGATTTTCACCTTCTACCAAGATTTGATTCGACTTCGTAAAGAAATGCCTATCATCTCAGAAGGAAGTTACAAACCAGCTTTTGAAGACAGTCAGCAAGTCTACGCTTTTGAACGCCAGCATGAGGATCAAAAGTTACTAGTGCTCAATAATTTTTATGCCACAGAAGTGGAAATCGACTTATCAGTAGCCTACCAAAATGGACGAATTTTGATTTCAAACTATGAAGATGCAGAAGTGTCTGAAAAAATTCTACTCAAACCTTATCAAACACTGGCTATCCATGTAAATTAAACTCAGTAAGGAGCCCTCTTTTGCATAAAAGCAGGGTTCTTTTTGCTGTTTATTCCATCCCTGAAAGCGTAAAACAAACTAGTCAGGGTGGCTAGTTTGTGGTATAATGAAAGAGACTCAAAAAGAAACAGGAGAAATATAATGGATTTACTTTTAGCAATTGTATTGATTGTGCTAGCTTTTCTAGGAGGAGCTCTTGGAGGAATGTACTTGGTTCGTAAGCAAATTGAAAAAGAATTTGCTGACAACCCACGTTTGAATGCTGAAGCAGTTCGTACTCTTTTGAGTGCAAATGGTCAAAAACCAAGCGAAGCTAAGGTACAACAAGTTTACCACCAAATCATCCGCCAACAAAAAGCAGCTCTTGCTAACAATAAAAAGAAAAAATAAATAAGGAAAAGTCTGGGATGAAAGTTCCAGACTTCTCACTATGTTGGTTATGGTTTAGGAATGAGACTTTTTCCTTGCATTCTATTGATATTTGATTATGATTAAGAGAGATAGTTGTTGATTAGGCTGTCATTATTCAGTTCATAAGGAACGGTAATCATAATGAACTATCAATCAGAAAAAAGACTAGAAAGAAGACTGTATGGATAATCGACCAATTGGTTTTTTGGATTCGGGTGTCGGGGGCTTGACCGTTGTGCGCGAGCTCATGCGCCAGCTTCCCCATGAAGAAATCGTCTATATTGGAGATTCGGCGCGGGCGCCCTATGGTCCCCGTCCTGCTGAGCAAATTCGTGAATATACTTGGCAGTTGGTCAACTTTCTCTTGACCAAGGATGTCAAGATGATTGTCATTGCTTGTAACACTGCGACTGCGGTCGTCTGGGAAGAAATCAAGGCTCAACTAGACATTCCGGTCTTGGGTGTGATTTTGCCAGGAGCTTCAGCAGCCATCAAGTCCAGCCAAGGTGGGAAAATCGGAGTGATTGGAACGCCCATGACAGTACAATCTGACATTTATCGTCAGAAAATTAACGATCTGGATCCGGACTTACAGGTGGAGAGTTTGGCCTGTCCCAAGTTTGCTCCCTTGGTGGAGTCGGGTGCCCTGTCAACCAGTGTCACCAAGAAAGTGGTCTATGAAACCCTACGTCCCTTGGTTGGAAAGGTAGATAGCCTGATTTTGGGTTGTACCCATTATCCGCTTCTCAGACCTATTATTCAAAATGTTATGGGGCCCAAGGTTCAACTTATCGATAGTGGGGCAGAGTGCGTACGGGACATTTCAGTCTTACTCAATTATTTTGAAATCAATCGTGGTCGTGATGCCGGACCACTCCATCACCGTTTTTACACAACAGCCAGCAGCCAAAGTTTTGCACAAATTGGTGAAGAATGGCTGGAAAAAGAGATTCATGTGGAGCATGTAGAATTATGACAAATAAAATTTATGAATATAAGGATGAACAGGACTGGTATGTCGGGTCCTATGGTATTTTTGGTGGTGTCCGGACGTTGACGGATGATGACTTGGATTTTCCTCTATTGGAGTTTGCCCAAAGATTTCGAGATGAGGATAGAGGTTTTCCTGTTTCTGTTACTGTTTTACGCTATGGTTCTCTCTATCGTTTATTGTCTTTTGTGATAGATATCCTCAACCAAGAAATGGGACGAAATGTGGAAGTCATCCAACGTCAGGGGGCTTTTCTCTTAGTTGAAAATGGGCAACTCCTGCATGTAGAATTGCCTAAAGAAGGTGTTGATGTAGAAGCATTCTTTGAGACAAACAAGGTCAAAGAAACCTTATTGATTGCGACTCGTAACGAGGGCAAGACCAAAGAGTTCCGAGCTATCTTTGACAAGCTAGGCTACGATGTGGAAAATCTTAATGACTATCCTGACCTGCCTGAAGTAGCTGAAACAGGCATGACCTTCGAAGAAAATGCCCGTCTCAAGGCAGAAACCATTTCTCAATTAACGGGCAAGATGGTTTTGGCAGATGACTCAGGTCTCAAAGTCGATGTCCTTGGTGGCTTGCCAGGTGTCTGGTCAGCTCGTTTCGCAGGTGTGGGAGCTACTGACCGTGAAAACAATGCCAAACTCTTGCACGAATTGGCCATGGTCTTTGAACTCAAGGACCGCTCGGCTCAATTCCATACAACCCTAGTTGTGGCCAGTCCAAATAAGGAAAGCTTGGTTGTTGAAGCAGACTGGCCAGGCTACATTAACTTTGAACCTAAGGGTGAAAATGGATTTGGTTACGATCCTCTCTTCCTTGTAGGAGAGACAGGCAAGTCATCAGCTGAATTAACCCTTGAAGAAAAAAATAGTCAATCTCACCGTGCCTTAGCCGTTAAGAAACTTTTGGAGGTATTTCCATCATGGCAAAGCAAACCATCATTGTAATGAGCGATTCTCATGGCGATAGCTTGATTGTGGAAGAAATCCGTGATCGCTATGTAGGCAAAGTTGATGCCGTTTTTCATAATGGCGATTCTGAACTGCGTCCTGATTCTCCCCTTTGGGAAGGCATCCGTGTTGTTAAAGGGAATATGGACTTCTATGCAGGTTACCCAGAACGTTTGGTGACTGAGCTTGGTTCGACCAAGATTATCCAAACCCATGGTCACTTGTTTGATATTAATTTCAATTTTCAAAAGTTGGACTACTGGGCTCAGGAAGAAGAGGCCGATATCTGCCTTTATGGTCACTTGCATGTGCCAAGTGCTTGGATGGAAGGCAAGACACTCTTTCTAAATCCAGGTTCTATCAGTCAACCGCGTGGGACCATCAGAGAATGTCTCTATGCTCGTGTGGAGATTGATGATAGTTACTTCAAAGTCGACTTTTTGACACGAGCCCATGAGGTGTATCCGGGCTTGTCCAAGGAGTTTAGCCGATGATTGCCAAGGAGTTTGAGACTTTCTTGTTGGGGCAAGAAGAAACTTTTTTGACTCCTGCTAAAAATCTAGCTGTGTTGATTGATACTCACAATGCGGATCACGCGACCCTCTTGCTCAGTCAGATGACCTATACCCGTGTTCCTGTTGTGACAGATGAAAAACAGTTTGTTGGGACGATTGGGCTCAGAGATATTATGGCTTATCAGATGGAGCATGACTTGAGTCAAGAAATCATGGCAGATACGGATATCGTTCATATGACGAGAACGGACGTAGCGGTCGTCTCGCCTGATTTCACCATCACGGAGGTCTTGCACAAGCTGGTAGATGAGTCTTTCTTGCCGGTTGTGGATGCGTCAGGGATTTTCCAAGGGATTATCACGCGCAAGTCTATCCTCAAGGCAGTCAATGCCCTCTTGCATGACTTTAGTAAGGAATATGAGATTCGATGCAAATGAAAGACAGGATTTCAGCCTTTTTAGAAGAAAAGCAGGGCTTATCTGCCAATTCCAAGCAGTCCTATAAGTATGATTTGGAGCAATTTTTAGACATAGTGGGCGAGCGGATTTCGGAGACCAGTCTCAAGATTTACCAAGCCCAGCTAGCCAATCTAAAGATCAGCGCCCAGAAGCGAAAGATTTCGGCCTGTAATCAATTTCTCTACTTTCTCTATCAAAAAGGAGAAGTGGATAGCTTTTACCGCTTGGAATTAGCTAAACAAGCTGAAAAGAAGACCGAAAAGCCAGAACTGTTAGACCTAGACTCTTTTTGGCAAGAAAGTGACTATCCAGAGGGTCGCTTGCTAGCACTCTTAATCCTAGAAATGGGGCTCTTGCCGAGTGAGATTTTAGCTCTCAAGGTTGAGGATATCAATCTGGATTTTCAGGTGTTGCGAATCCAGAAGGCTTCCCAACAGAGGATTGTCACCATTCCCACGACCTTGCTTTCAGAGCTAGAACCCTTGATGGGGCAGACCTATCTCTTTGAAAGGGCAGGGAAAGCCTATTCTCGTCAGTGGGCTTTTCGCCAGCTAGAGTCCTTTGTCAAGGAGAAAGGTTTTCCAGCCCTATCAGCCCAAGCCCTACGGGAACAGTTCATTCTACGACAAATTGAAAACAAGGTCGATTTGTACGAAATTGCAAAAAAATTAGGATTAAAAACAGTCCTGACCTTAGAAAAATATAGATAATGGATATTAAACTAAAAGATTTTGAAGGGCCCCTGGACTTACTCTTGCATCTGGTTTCTAAGTATCAGATGGATATCTACGATGTGCCCATTACGGAAGTCATCGAACAGTATCTAGCCTATGTCTCAACCCTGCAGGCCATGCGTCTGGAAGTAACGGGGGAGTACATGGTTATGGCCAGTCAGCTCATGCTGATCAAGAGCCGCAAGCTCTTGCCAAAGGTAGCGGAAGTGACAGATTTGGAAGATGACCTGGAGCAGGACCTTCTCTCTCAAATCGAAGAATACCGCAAGTTCAAGCTCTTGGGTGAACACTTGGAAGCCAAGCACCAAGAACGGGCCCAGCACTATTCCAAAGCGCCGACAGAGTTGATTTACGAAGATGCGGAGCTTGTGCATGACAAGACGACCATTGACCTCTTTTTGGCTTTTTCAAATATCCTAGCCAAGAAAAAAGAGGAGTTTGCACAGAATCACACGACTATCTTGCGGGATGAGTATAAGATTGAGGACATGATGGTTATCGTGAAAGAGTCCTTGGCTGGACGGGAACAATTGCGCTTGCAGGATTTGTTCAAGGAAGCCCAGAATCTCCAAGAGGTCATTACCCTCTTTTTGGCAACCCTAGAGTTAATCAAAACCCAGGAGCTGATCCTCGTGCAAGAGGAAAGTTTCGGAGATATTTATCTCATGGAAAAGAAGGAAGAAAGTCAAGTGGCCCAAAGCTAGACTTGATAGAGAGGAAAGATGAGTACTTTAGCAAAAATAGAAGCGCTCTTGTTTGTAGCGGGTGAAGATGGGATTAGAGTCCGCCAGTTAGCTGAACTCCTCTCTCTGCCACCGACAGGCATCCAACAGAGTTTAGAAAAATTAGTCCAGAAGTATGAAAGGGACCCAGATTCCAGTTTGGCCCTGATTGAGACAGGGGGCGCTTATAGATTGGTGACCAAGCCTCAGTTTTCAGAGATTTTGAAGGAATACTCTAAGGCACCTATCAACCAGAGTTTATCTCGGGCTGCCCTTGAGACCTTGTCCATCATTGCCTACAAACAGCCCATCACACGGATAGAGATTGATGCCATCCGTGGTGTCAACTCGAGTGGGGCCTTGGCAAAGTTGCAGGCCTTTGACTTGATACGAGAAGACGGGAAAAAAGAAGTGTTGGGTCGCCCCAACCTCTATGTGACTACAGATTATTTCCTAGATTACATGGGGATAAACCATTTAGAAGAATTACCAGTGATTGATGAGCTTGAGATTCAAGCCCGAGAAAGCCAATTATTTGGTGAAAGGATAGAAGAAGATGAGAATCAATAAGTATATTGCCCACGCAGGTGTGGCCAGTAGGAGAAAAGCAGAAGAGTTAATCAAGCAAGGCTTGGTGACGGTCAACGGCCAGGTGGTACGTGAACTCGCAACGACTATCAAGTCAGGAGACAAGGTCGAAGTAGAAGGTCAACCAATCTACAACGAAGAAAAGGTTTATTATCTGCTTAACAAACCACGAGGTGTTATTTCCAGTGTGACAGATGACAAGGGCCGTAAGACAGTTGTGGACCTCTTGCCCAACGTGAAAGAGCGCATCTACCCTGTAGGTCGTTTGGACTGGGATACATCAGGAGTCTTGATTTTGACCAATGATGGGGATTTTACGGATGAAATGATTCACCCTCGTAATGAGATTGATAAGGTTTATGTTGCGCGTGTTAAAGGTGTGGCCAATAAGGACAATCTTCGTCCCTTGACCCGTGGACTTGAGATTGATGGCAAGAAAACCAAGCCGGCTGTCTATGAGATTCTCAAAGTGGACCCAGTTAAAAACCGCTCTGTGGTACAGTTGACTATCCATGAAGGGCGTAACCACCAGGTTAAAAAGATGTTTGAAGCTGTCGGTCTTCAAGTGGACAAGTTGTCACGGACCCGTTTTGGACATCTAGACTTGACAGGACTCCGTCCAGGAGAATCCCGTCGTCTTAACAAAAAAGAAATCAGCCAACTGCATACCATGGCTGTAAACAAGAAATAATGAAACGAATCTTAATAGCGCCTGTGCGCTTTTACCAACGGTTTATCTCGCCAGCCTTTCCACCCTCTTGTCGCTTTGAGCCGACTTGTTCCAACTACATGATTCATGCTATTGAAAAACATAGCTTCAAGGGTGTTTTGATGGGCTTGGCACGGATTTTACGTTGCCATCCTTGGTCGAAAACAGGTAAGGACCCCGTCCCAGACCACTTTTCCCTCAGACGAAATCAAGAAAAAAAATAACCCAACATCATTTGATGTTGGGTTTTCTTGTTTATTTCAAAGCTTTTTGAGCGTCTTCAATCATAAGTTTAGTTGATTCAAGTCCGCCACCACTTAGATACCAGAGGTCTGGTGTGAGTTGGATAATCTTACCATTTTTAGCGGCAGGAGTTTCAGCGATGAGGGCATTTTCTAGGACGCCATCGTTGCTAGAGTTGTCCCCACCAATGGCAAGGGTACGGTTGATGACAAAGAGGATGTCAGGATTGATTTCTTTGACACTTTCAAAGCTGACTTCTTGTCCGTGGCGAGAGTCTTCAAATTGAGTATCAGTTGGTTTGAATTTCAAGGTTTGATACAAGAAAGAGAAACGAGATTGGGCACCAAAGGCAGCCATTTTTCCTTCATTTAGGAGGATAGCAAGGGCTTTTTTGTCAGAACTTTCGTTTTTAGTAGCGACTTCCTGGATGCTTTTGTCTAGGTTGGCTAATTCTTCTTTGGCTTTCTGTGTACCTGTTTCGCCAAAGGCGCTTGCTAGGGATTCGATATTAGACTTGGTAGAAGTCCAGTAGTCGTCCTTACTTGCTTGGAAGAGCACGGTTGGCGCGATTTCTTTGAACTTGTCTACGAATTTTTGGGTACGTGGAGAAGCGATAATCAAATCCGGTTCAAGAGCAGCAATGGCTTCTAGGTCTGGCTCAACCATGGAACCCACATTGTTGACATTTCCCGCAAGATCTTTTAGG
This sequence comes from Streptococcus sp. HMSC073F11, assembly GCF_001810785.1. Lineage (GTDB taxonomy): Bacteria > Bacillota > Bacilli > Lactobacillales > Streptococcaceae > Streptococcus. The sequence continues at coordinate 87,547 of NZ_KV802684.1, read as the reverse complement.
TAAGTCGGAACAGTTTTTGTAGGCATTCCGACGATATTCTTTTCAAAACCTAAAGCGCGAATAGTATCTGCAGCACCGAGGTCAAAGGTCACAATCTTTTCAGGAACCTTTGAAAGCTTGACCTCATCTAGTGAACTTTTAATGGTTACCTCTGTTGGAGCAGAGCTACTTGTCTCTGTCTGGCTAGTGCTTGAGTTTGTATTTGTACTACATGCACCAAGTAGGAGCAAGAAGCTGGTCACTAGGGCAGTGAGATAAAGTTTAAGGGATGTTTTCATGATTTCTCCTTTTTAAAATGTGATAACGATTTAGGGAGTCTCTAGGTTTTATTGACTAAGAGACTGAAGGTTCTCTAACTTGAGCTTCTATGTTACTAGCTATAGATACAGATCTTTTTGCCATTGATATCAGCTAGCGTGATGGGAATCTCATAGAGTTGACTGAGCAGGTCAGCCTGCATGATTTGATTGGTTGTTCCCTTGCTAAAGACTTGACCGTCCTTGAAGGCGACAATTTCATCTGCATACTGACTGGCCATGTTGATATCGTGGAGAACGATGATAATGGTTTTGTCGAGTTCCTCCACCAGTCGCCGAAGAATCTGCATCATGCTGACGCTTTGCTTGATATCGAGATTGTTGAGTGGTTCGTCCAGCAAGATAAAGTCTGTATCCTGGGCCAGTACCATAGCGATAAAGACCCGCTGGAGTTGTCCTCCTGACAGGCTATCGATGTAGCGGTTTTTTAAGTTGGTCAGTTCCAGATAGTCCAGAGTTTCTCGGATTTTTTCCCAATCTTCTGGTCTCAGTCGACCTCGGCTGTAGGGAAAACGTCCAAAACTGACCAGTTCTTCCACCGTCAATTTGGCTTGGTAATTGATTTTCTGCTTTAGGATAGTCAGTTCTTGAGCCAGTTCTTGCGAATTCCAGCTCTCGATTTCACGGCCTTTGATACTGAGAATTCCTTGATCTTTCTTGGTCAGTCTGCTCATGATAGAGAGGAGAGTCGATTTTCCAGCACCATTTGGACCAATAAAGGCTGTCAGTTTCTGAGGACTGACTTCAAGCGAAATGCCTTGCAAAATATCCTGTTTTTGAATGGATTTGTCAATGTTTTCCAGTTTCACTGACGCGCCCTCCTGTAAAGTAAGATAAAGAATAAGAGACCTCCAACACTCTCGATGATCATGCTGATGCGAATTTCCAAAGCAAAGACTCGTTCAATCAGGGCCTGCCCCAAGGTCAAGCTAATAAATCCAACCAGAATGGCTACGATAAAGAGTAACTTGTGCCGATAGTCTTTGACGATTAGGTAGGTGAGGTTGGCCAGCATAAAGCCGAAGAAGGCCATAGGCCCTACCAGGGCAGTTGCTGTTGAGGTCAAAAGCACGATACCCCAGAGGAGTTCTTTCTGTTCTTTTTCAACATCGAGTCCCAATATCTGAGCCGTTTCTCTTTGTAGGTGCAAGACATCCAGAATGACTGCTTTTCGAAAGAAAAAGATGGTCAAAGCAAGGATAATCAGAGAACCGATGGCTAGGATGGAAGTGTTGAGATGTTGAAAGGAGGCAAAAAGACTGTTTTGCAGTTTATCGTATTCGTTTGGATCCATCAGGACCTGAAGGAAGGTACTGATATTTCGAAAGAGACTTCCGAGTGCTAGACAGATCAACAGGATGAAGACCAGGTCTTGCTTCATTAGTGCCTTCAAGTAGCCTTGTAAGGCGAAAAAGAAGAGGGATTGGATGAGAAGTAAGATTAGGAATTCTAAGATAGGGGACTTGCCAAGTTGAAGAAACTTGCTTTCAAAAACCAGTAGTAGAGTTTGCAGTAGGACGTAGAAGGATTCGATTCCTAAAATACTTGGCGTCAGGAAGCGATTTTCCGTCAGGGTTTGAAAACTAATGGTCGAAATCCCAGTCGCAATGGCTACCAAGAGATAAACGATGATCTTTTGGGAACGTAGCTTCCAGGCAAAGGCAGACAGGTGGGTGATGGGCCAAAAATAGAGGAGACAAGCTCCGATGGCCAGAATAATGAGAAGCCAGAATAGCTTAGTATGTTTGCTTTTAGACTGCATCTTTTCGTCCCCCTCTCCAGAGAAGTAGGATAAAGACGAGGCTACCAATGATTCCTAGTAGAAGACTGACAGACAGCTCATAGGGCCGAATCAGAACTCGGGATAGGATATCGCAGGCCAGAACTAGATTGGCACCGACCAGTGCGACGATGAGTTTGGTTTGACTCAAATTATCTCCATAGCGCTTGCGGACAAGATTGGGAACGATGACTCCGAGAAATGGCAAGCCACCCACGGTAATCATGGTGACACTTGTCGTTAGCGCCACCAGAAAGAGGGCCAGTTTTTCAAGCAGGGAGTAGGAAATCCCCAAACTCTCGCTGGTTTCTTTCCCTAGATTCATGATGGTGAAGGTTTGGGATAATTTCCAAACGGCTATCAGGATGATGAGGCCTAAGAAGAGCCATTCATACTGATGAGTCTGAATCATGGAGAAGGAGCCTTGGGTCCAAGCTGTCATACTCTGAACCAGATTGAAACGGTAGGCGATAACTTCTGTCACAGAACCGATAATCCCGCTATAGATGATTCCAATCAGAGGCAACATCCACCTTTCCTTTACAGTAAAAATAGTTATAAAGGCTAGGAAGAAGAGAGTAAATACGATGGATGAAACAAAAGCGAAGAGCATCTTTTGGGTCAGACTAGCCGACGGAAAGACAAAGAGGCTCAATACCATTCCCAGTTTGGCGGCTTCAGTGGTCCCAACTGTACTTGGAGCAGCAAACTGATTTTGAGTGATAGTCTGCATGAGAAGTCCTGCCATACTCATACTAGAGGCAGTCAGAAGAATGCTAATGGTCCTTGGAAGACGGGACTCTTGAAAGAGAAGCCAAGTTTCATGATCCAGTGCAAAGAGCTTTCCCCATGAAAAATCACTGGTCCCAATGCTAATAGAGAGAAAGATTAGGAGTAGAAGTAAGCCAATTAAATAATGAGAAAGTTTCATACCCCGTCCTTTCATGTAGATTTGATATCGAAAGATATCTGCGGATATTACTGTAACACGATTTCTTTAATCTGTCAATAAATTTTCTGACAATTTAATGAATAAAACAAGGAGAGAGCGCCAAGGCTTTCTCCTTTGTTATCCTATTCCAAAATGTTTTTACCTTCTTTAACACGCCAACGATAATCCGATAAAATAATATCTTCGAGGGAGTAGCTAGCTTGCCAGTCAAGATATTGTTTAGCTTTTGATGCGTCTGCTAGGACGCTAGCTGGGTCACCAGCACGGCGAGCAACAATTTCGTGTGGTATTTTTTGATTCAGTAATTCTTCAGCAGTTTTAAAGATTTCTTTGACGGTATAGCCTTTTTCAGTTCCTAAGTTAAAGATTTGAGAAGAACTGTCTTCTTGAAATAGGTAGTTCATTCCTTTAACATGAGCCTGTGCAAGATCCAAGACATGAATGTAATCTCGAATACATGAACCGTCACGTGTATCGTAGTCATCTCCAAATATTTTTAGGCTATCATTTTGTCCCAATGCGGTTTTGTTGATATTGGGAATGATGTGAGTTGGATTTTTCACACGTAGACCGTTTGAAGCATCCATTTCAGCCCCAGCAACATTAAAGTAACGGAAAATGACATATTTCCAATCATAGCGATTGGCCATCCAGTAAATCATTCGTTCGCCCATCAATTTTGTTTCTGCATAAGGATTGACAGGGTCGAGCAGGGTATCTTCAGTAGCTGGCTTGTCAATACAGTTATTACCATAGAGGGAAGCAGTCGAAGAGAACATGATTTTTTGAATGCCAACTTCAGATAAGACTTTGAGAACTTGGTTCATACCAGCAACATTGGCAGTGAAGTATTTACTTGGGTTTTCAATACTTTCGCTCACAACAATTTCACCTGCACAATGAAGAACAGCATCAATCTTATTTTCTTCTAAGTAAGCTTTTAGAGCACTAGAATCATAAACATCTAGTTGCTTAAAGCTAGCACGACTATCCACAGCCGAACGATTTCCTGTAGAGAGATTATCTAGAACATGTACCTGATAGCCAGCATTTAAAAGAGCTTTAACGGTATGGGAGCCAATATAGCCAGCTCCACCTGTAACAAGAATTGTTTTGGTCATGATTTTTTCCTTTTCCTAGTTTTGTACTATTTTAAAGAAATAAGAAGGCAAAGTCAACTATTTTCTGGAAATTTCATGAAAAAATTGAACAAATATAGCATTGGATTGTTTTATGTTTGGAAATTAATAGTTTGGTTGATCTTGGAATAGTTCTTAGATTTCACCTCACATGCAAGAAAATACAAGCTTTTTATAAGATACAGTAAGACTAAGATAAATCCACCTTCCCGCTATCCTTCTCCTATAAAAAGTGGTAAAATGGATGAAAGAAAGAAGGAACTGAAATGACAACATTATTTTCAAAAATCAAAGAAGTAACAGAACTTGCTGCGATCTCAGGTCATGAAGCGCCTGTCCGTGCTTATCTTCGTGAAAAGTTGACACCACACGTGGATGAAGTGGTGACAGATGGCTTGGGTGGTATTTTCGGGATTAAACATTCAGAAGCTGCGGATGCACCGCGCGTCTTGGTCGCTTCTCACATGGATGAAGTTGGTTTTATGGTCAGCGAAATCAAGCCAGATGGTACTTTTCGTGTCGTAGAAATCGGTGGTTGGAATCCTATGGTGGTTAGCAGCCAACGTTTCAAACTCCTGACTCGTGACGGTCGTGAAATTCCTGTGATTTCGGGTTCTGTCCCTCCACATTTGACTCGCGGAAAGGGTGGACCAACTATGCCAGCTATTGCAGATATCGTCTTTGATGGCGGTTTTGCGGACAAGGCTGAGGCTGAAAGCTTTGGTATCCGTCCTGGCGACACCATCGTACCAGATAGTTCTGCAATCTTGACAGCCAATGAAAAAAATATCATCTCAAAAGCTTGGGACAACCGCTACGGTGTTCTTATGGTGAGTGAGCTAGCAGAAGCCCTTTCAGGTCAAAAACTCGGAAATGAACTCTATCTTGGCTCTAACGTCCAAGAAGAAGTTGGTCTTCGTGGTGCTCATACTTCCACAACTAAGTTTGACCCAGAAGTTTTCCTAGCAGTTGACTGCTCACCTGCTGGTGATGTTTATGGCGGTCAAGGCAAGATTGGAGATGGAACCTTGATTCGTTTCTACGACCCAGGTCACTTGCTTCTCCCAGGGATGAAGGATTTCCTTTTGACAACGGCTGAAGAAGCTGGTATCAAGTACCAATACTACTGTGGTAAAGGCGGAACAGACGCTGGCGCAGCTCATCTGAAAAATGGTGGTGTCCCATCAACAACAATCGGTGTTTGCGCTCGTTATATCCATTCTCATCAAACCCTCTACGCTATGGATGACTTCTTAGAAGCTCAAGCTTTCTTGCAAGCCTTGGTGAAAAAATTGGATCGTTCAACGGTTGATTTGATTAAAAATTATTAAACCATAAGGGAGGTGGTAGGGATGGTAGAACCAAACCTAGAAAGCCTTGTAAAAGATCTTTACAATCATGCTCGACATGATTTGAGTGAAGATTTAGTTGCTGCTCTCCTAGAGACTGCTAAAAAACTGCCTACTACAAATGAGCAATTGCTGGCAGTTCGTCTCTCAGGCCTGGTCAATCGTGAATTGCTCCTAAATCCCAAACATCCGGCACCTGAGTTGCTCAACTTGGCTCGCTTTATCAAAAGAGAAGAAGCTAAGTACAGAGGAACTGCAGCTTCTGCGCTTATGTATGGGGAGCTCTTTAAAATGCTTTGATTCCATTGTGAATCAAAGCATTTTTCTATATGTTAGAAAAGCAATTCTAGATTAGGAAAAGAAAAAAGCCATCCTATTTAGGATAGCTTCTTGGTTCTTAGATTTGTTCAGCGATGACCTTTTCAGCTAGATTCATAGCGTGGTCAGATACACGAGTATAGTGGGAAATGATGTCGATAAAGTTGACCCCAGCTTGTGTTGAACACTCGCCCTTGTTGAGGCGTTTGATGTGGGTCTTTCTGAGAACACGTTCCATATTGTTGATTTCTTTATGGCGTTCAATCAGACTTTGAGCTTTTTCAATATCATTGTTTTCTACACTATCAAGGGCATCCTTGATAAAGCCAGTGGTTTTTTGATAGATATCAGCTAGTTCTTGTAAAGCAGCTTCAGAGAACTCAACATTTTTACGTTGAAGATAGTCGGTCAGATTGATTAGGGCTTCTGCGTGGTCCCCAATCCGTTCCAAATCACGGGATGAATCAAGAATGTTGGTGAGCACTTCACTTTCTTTCTGGCTAAGGGCCTCGCTTGAAAGAGTAATAAGGTAACGAGTCAATTTTTCATCAATGGTATTGATGGCTTCCTCTGTCTTGTGTCCTTTTTCAGCAACCTTTTCATTAAGGTCAATGATGTAGTTGTATGAAAGGTCAAAGGCTTTAGAAGCATAATTTCCCAAGTGAAGGAGTTCTTTTTTGGCATTTCCGAGAGCGATTGATGGAGCTTGTTTAATCAAATGCTCATCAAGATAAAGTGGTTCGTACTTGACAACTTCATCTTCACCAGGGATGAGCTTGGTTACAAAGTAGGCCAAGGCTCCGATGAATGGAAATTGTACAATGGTGTTACTTACGTTAAAGGCACCGTGAGAGAAGGCGATGGTCATCTCAGGTGAGAGGTGAAGGAGTGCCTGGAAGTACTCAATCATAGACGTAAATGGGCCTAATAAGATTAAGCAAAGGATAGTCCCTAAAACGTTAAAGGTAACGTGGGTTGCAGCAACGCGTTTCGCAGAGATATTGGCTCCAGCTGCCGCGATGATAACTGTTAGGGTTGTTCCGATATTATCCCCGAAGAGAACCGGTAGAGAACCTTTAAGATCAAGGAATCCACCTGCATAGAGTCCTTGCAAAATCCCGATCGTCGCAGAAGAAGCTTGGATGAGGACGGTAATCACTGCACCGGCAAAAACTCCCAACACAGGATTTTGTCCCAAGGTTACCATGTATTCCTTGAATTGTGGTAAATCTTTAAGAGGGCTCATACCGGCACTGATGAGGTTTAGAGCATAGAAGATTCCCCCTACACCAAACAGGATGCGTCCGATATTGTTTGCTGTTCTGTTTTTTGTAAAGAAGAGGAACATGGTTCCAAGGAAAATCAGGGGTAAAGCATACTCACCAAGCTTGAAACCGATGATAAAGGAAGTAACTGTGGTTCCGATGTTGGCTCCCATGATAATTCCGATAGCCTGTCTAAGAGTGAGAAGACTAGCGCTGACCAGTCCAACCGTGATAACTGTAACCCCTGTACTTGACTGAATCAGGGCAGTCACGACAATTCCGACTAGAACACCTAAAAAGGGATTGCTAGTGTACTTGTCAATGTAAAAACGAAGGCGATCTCCAGCAGCTTGTTGCAAACCGTCTCCCATGGTCTTGATACTATATAAGAATAGTCCCAGACCACCTAAAAAGTGAAATAAAATTTCCTGCCAATTAATGGACATTTCTTTTTCCTCCGAAAAATAATAACGGAATTTCTCCTATTCTATTTTAAAGGATAAAAGTAAATCTAACAAGTGTTAAGCTAAGATTTTAGAAAGAAAATTCGTTAGAATGGGCCTTGATTATATTAATTTTACCAATTTCTAACCTAGATATAGGTATTTCCTTTTATATATTGACATTTAAAAGAAATATTTTAAAATGAGGGAGAAATTATCTTGGTCCCTGTGATTGGGATAAAAATTTTATAAAGAAAGTTAAGCGCTTTCTTTTGTGCAACAAAATCAATCTTTTAGGAGGAGAAAATGAAGAATCTATTTTTTGAAAGACGTTGTCGTTACAGTATTCGTAAGTTATCAGTAGGAGCCTGCTCGCTGATGATTGGGGCTGTTTTATTTGCTGGTCCAGCCTTAGCAGAAGAAACTGCAGTTCCTGAAAATAACGGAGCCAATACAGAGCTTGTTTCAGGAGAGAGTGAGCATCCAACTAATGAAGCTGACAAGCAGCATGAAGGAGAACATGCTAGAGAAAATAAGCCAGAAAAGGCAGAAGGAGTAGCGACAGCATCTGAAACTGCTTCGCCAGCAAGCAATGAAGCTGCAACTACTGAAACTGCAGAGGCAGTAAGCGTAGCTAAACCAGAGGAAAAACCAAGTGAGGTGGCTGCGGAAACACCATCTGCAGAAGCAAAACCTAAGTCTGACAAGGAAATAGAAGCAAAGCCTGAAGCAACTAGCCAAGGGGATGAGTCTAAGCCAGCAGCAGAAGCTAATAAGACTGAAAAAGAAGTCCAGCCAGATGTCCCTAAAAATACAGAAAAAACATTAAAACCAAAGGAAATCAAATTTAATTCTTGGGAAGAATTGTTAAAATGGGAACCAGGTGCTCGTGAAGATGATGCTATTAACCGCGGGTCTGTCGCCCTCGCTTCACGTCGGACAGGTCATTTGGTCAATGAAAAAGCTAGCAAGGAAGCAAAAGTTCAAGCCCTATCAAACACCAATTCTAAAGCAAAAGACCATGCTTCTGTTGGTGGAGAAGAGTTCAAGGCCTATGCTTTTGACTATTGGCAATATCTAGATTCAATGGTCTTCTGGGAAGGTCTCGTACCAACTCCTGACGTTATTGATGCAGGTCACCGTAACGGGGTTCCTGTATATGGTACACTCTTCTTCAACTGGTCTAATAGTATTGCTGATCAAGAAAAATTCGCTGAAGCTTTGAAGCAAGACCCAGATGGTAGCTTCCCAATTGCCCGTAAATTGGTAGATATGGCCAAGTATTATGGCTATGATGGCTATTTCATCAACCAGGAAACAACTGGGGATTTGGTTGAACCTCTTGGAGAAAAGATGCGCCAGTTTATGCTCTATACTAAGGAGTATGCTGCTAAGGTAAACCATCCAATCAAGTATTCTTGGTACGATGCCATGACTTATAACTATGGACGTTACCACCAAGATGGTTTGGGAGAATACAACTACCAATTCATGCAACCTGAAGGAGATAAGGTTCCAGCAGATAACTTCTTTGCTAACTTTAACTGGGATAAGGCTAAAAATGATTACACTATTGCAACTGCCAACTGGATTGGTCGTAATCCTTATGACGTATTTGCAGGTTTGGAATTGCAACAGGGTGGTTCCTACAAGACCAAGGTCAAATGGAATGACATTTTAGATGAAAATGGGAAATTGCGCCTTTCTCTTGGTTTGTTCGCCCCAGATACCATTACAAGTTTAGGAAAAACGGGTGAAGATTACCATAAAAATGAAGATATCTTCTTTACAGGTTACCAAGGGGATCCTACTGGTCAAAAACCAGGTGACAAAGATTGGTATGGTATTGCTAACCTAGTTGCGGACCGTACGCCAGCAGTAGGTAATACTTTTACTACTTCTTTTAATACAGGTCATGGTAGAAAGTGGTTCGTAGATGGTAAGGTTTCTAAGGATTCTGAGTGGAATTACCGTTCAGTTTCAGGTGTTCTTCCAACATGGCGCTGGTGGCAAAAATCAACTGGTGATAAGTTGAAAGCAAGCTATGATTTTGAAGATGCTTATAATGGTGGAACTTCTCTCAAATTTGCAGGGGATCTTTCAGGTGCGACCAAGCAAGATGTGAATTTGTACTCTACTCGCTTGAAGGTGACAGATACAACCAAATTACATGTTGCCCACAAAGGAGGCAAGGGTACCAAGGTTTATGTAGAATTTGCAACCAAGAAAGATTATACCTACGGTGATGAAGCTGCCCGTAAAGAATTGACAGTTTCAGATGACTGGACTACCGATGATTTTGATTTGAGTTCCTTGGCAGGTAAAACAATTTACGGTATTAAACTCTATTTTGAAAATGACAAAGACTTAAAAGGTTATCAATTTAACCTGGGGCAATTGACCATCAGCAATAATCAAGATGCTCCTCAGGCACCAACCACAGTAGCTGTAGCCAAACAAGTTCTTAAAAATGCCCAAGAAGCAGAAGCGGTTGTGCAGTTTGAAGGAAACAAGGATGCAGATTTCTATGAAGTTTACGAAAAAGATGGAGACAGCTGGAAATTACTAACTGGCTCATCTTCTACAACTATTTATCTACCAAAAGTTAGCCGCTCAGCAAGTGCTCAAGGTACAACTCAAGAACTGAAAGTTGTAGCAGTCGGTAAAAATGGAGTTCGTTCAGAAGCTGCAACCACAACCTTTGATTGGGGCATGACTGTAAAAGATACCAGCCTACCAAAACCGCTAGCTGAAAATATCGTTCCAGGTGCAACAGTTATTGATAGTACTTTCCCTAAGACTGAAGGTGGAGAAGGTATTGAAGGTATGTTGAATGGTACCATTACCAGTCTTTCAGACAAGTGGTCTTCTGGACAGTTAAGTGGTAGTGTGGATATTCGTTTGACCCAGCCACGTACAGTTGTTAGATGGGTGATGGACCATGCTGGAGCTGGTGGAGAATCTGTAAACGACGGTTTGATGAACACCAAAGACTTTGACCTCTATTATAAAGATGCGGATGGTCAATGGAAATTGGCTAAGGAAGTCCGTGGCAATAAAGCCCATGTTACAGATATTACCCTTGATAAACCAATCACAGCTCAAGATTGGCGCTTGAATGTTGTCACTTCTGACAATGGAACCCCATGGAAGGCTATTCGTATCTATAACTGGAAAATGTATGAAAAGCTTGATACTGAGAGTGTCAATATTCCGATGGCCAAGGCTGCAGCCCGTTCTCTAGGCAATAACAAGGTACAAGTTGGCTTTGCGGATGTACCAGCTGGAGCAACCATTACCGTTTATGATAATCCAAATTCTCAAACTCCGCTTGCAACCTTGAAGAGCGAAGTTGGAGGAGACCTAGCAAGTGCACCATTGGATTTGACAAATCAATCTGGTCTTCTTTACTATCGTACCCAGTTGCCAGGCAAGGAAATTAGTAATATCCTAGCAGTTTCCGTTCCAAAAGATGACAGAAGAATCAAGTCAGTCAGCCTAGAAACAGGACCTAAGAAAATAAGTTATGCTGAAGGGGAAGATTTGGACCTTAGAGGTGGTGTTCTTCGAGTTCAGTATGAAGGAGGAGCTGAGGATCAACTTATTCGCCTAACTCACGCAGGTGTATCAGTATCAGGCTTTGATACGCATCATAAGGGAGAACAGAATCTTGCTTTACAATATTTGGGGCAACCAGTAAATGCTAATTTGTCAGTGACTGTCACTAGTCAAGATGAGGCAACTCCGAAAACTATTTTGGGAATTGAAGTCAGTCAGGAACCAAAAAAAGATTACCTAGTTGGTGATAGCTTAGACTTGTCTGAAGGACGCTTTGCAGTGGCTTATAGCAATGACACTATGGAAGAACATTCCTTTGCTGATGAGGGAGTTGAAATTACTGGTTATGATGCTCAAAAGACTGGTCGTCAAACCTTGACACTTCATTACCAAGGGCATGAAGTTAACTTTGATGTTTTGGTATCTCCAAAAGCAGCATTGAACGATGAGTACCTTAAACAAAAATTAGCAGAAGTTGAAGCGGCTAAGAACAAGGTGGTCTATAACTTTGCTTCACCAGAAGCAAAAGCAGCCTTCTTGAAAGCAATTGAAGCGGCTGAACAAGTGTTGAAAGACCATGAAACTAGCACCCAAGATCAGGTGAATGATCGTCTCAATAAATTGACAGAAGCTCATAAAGCTCTGAATGGTCAAGAGAAATTTACGGAAGAAAAGACAGAACTTGATCGCTTAACAGGTGAGGCTCAAGAACTCTTGGCTGCCAAACCAAACCATCCTTCAGGTTCTGCCCTAGCTCCGCTTCTTGAGAAAAATAAGGCCTTGGTTGAAAAAGTAGATTTGAGTCCAGAAGAGCTTGCAACAGCGAAACAGAGTCTAAAAGATCTGGTTGCTTTATTGAAAGAAGACAAGCCAGCAGTCTTTTCTGATAGTAAAACAGGTGTTGAAGTACACTTCTCAAATAAAGAGAAGACTATCATCAAGGGCTTGAAAGTAGAGCGTGTTCAAGCAAGTGCTGAAGAGAAGAAATACTTTGCTGGAGAAGATGCTCATGTCTTTGAAATAGAAGGTCTCGATGAAAAAGGTCAAGACGTTGATCTCTCTTACGCTTCTATTGTGAAAATTCCAATTGAAAAAGATAAGAAAGTGAAGAAAGTCTTCTTCTTACCTGAAGGAAAAGCAGCAGTAGAATTGGCTTTTGAACAAACGGATAGTCATGTCATCTTTACAGCACCACACTTTACTCATTATGCCTTTGTTTATGAATCTGCTGAAAAACCACAACCTGCTAAACCAGTAGAAAAAGTTATTTCAAGCAAGGAACCAGCTGAAGGTGTCAAGAATTTGGTTGTGGATACTCCGAAATTAGAAGTCGAAGAGACAAGTATCACCTTCGAACACCAAGAACGTCCAAATCCAAATCTTACAGTCGGTCAACGTCAACTTGTCCAAGCAGGGGTTGAGGGACAAATTCGCCGCTTGATTGAAGTAGATAGCCAAGGCAATCGTACGCTTCGCGCTACAGAAGTTTTGAAAGAAGCAAGCCCTGAAATCGTAGAAGTAGGTACTGGTCTCATTCCTGCCAATCCAGCACCACAAAACACAGATCTTCCAAAACCTACTAATCAACCAGCGTCTGACCAACAAAAGGCTCCTAAATTGGAAGTCCAAGAGGAAAAGATTGCCTTTGACCGTCAAGAACATGAAAATGCTGAGTTGCTAGTTGGGGAACAACGAGTCATCATACGGGGACGAGATGGTCTGTTAAGACATGTCTTTGAAGTTGATGAAAATGGTCAGCGTCGCCTTCGTTCAACAGAAGTTATCCAAGAAGCGATTCCAGAAATTGTTGAAATTGGAACAAAAGTAAAAACAGAGCCAGCAGTAGCGCCTACACAAGAAAAACCAGCCCAAAATACAGCAGTTAAATCAGAAGAAGCAAGCAAACAATTGCCAAATACAGGAACAGTTGATGCTAATGAAGCCCTAATAGCAGGCTTGGCCAGCCTTGGTCTTGCTAGTTTAGCCTTGACCTTGAAACAGAAAAAAGAAGATGAAGATTAAATATCGAAAAATCTTGTGAAATCTTTCCTTATATTTCCAAAGTGTGATATAATAGTTTCGAATAAAATAAATAAAGGGGTTTTTGTAACATGGCAAAACTTACTGTTAAAGACGTTGACTTGAAAGGTAAAAAAGTCCTCGTTCGTGTTGACTTCAACGTACCTGTTAAAGATGGCGTGATTACTAATGACAACCGTATCACTGCAGCTCTTCCAACTATCAAGTACATCCTTGAACAAGGTGGACGTGCAATCCTCTTCTCTCACCTTGGACGTGTAAAAGAAGAAGCAGACAAAGAAGGTAAGTCACTCGCTCCTGTAGCTGCTGACTTAGCTGCTAAATTGGGACAAGAAGTTAAATTTATCCCGGGTGTTACACGTGGTGCTGAATTGGAAGCAGCAATCAACGCTCTTGAAGATGGACAAGTTCTCTTGGTTGAAAACACTCGTTTCGAAGATGTTGATGGCAAGAAAGAATCTAAAAATGATCCTGAACTTGGTAAATACTGGGCATCACTTGGAGATGGTATCTTCGTAAACGATGCATTCGGTACAGCTCACCGTGCTCACGCATCTAATGTTGGTATCTCAGCAAACGTTGAAAAAGCAGTTGCTGGTTTCCTTCTTGAAAACGAAATTGCCTACATCCAAGAAGCTGTTGAAGCTCCAGAACGTCCATTCGTAGCGATTCTTGGTGGTTCAAAAGTTTCAGACAAGATTGGTGTTATCGAAAACTTGCTTGAAAAAGCTGATAAAGTTCTTATCGGTGGTGGGATGACTTACACATTCTACAAAGCACAAGGTATCGAAATTGGTAACTCACTTGTTGAAGAAGACAAATTGGATGTTGCAAAATCTCTTCTTGAAAAAGCAAACGGCAAATTGATCTTGCCAGTTGACTCAAAAGAAGCAAATGCATTTGCTGACTATACTGAAGTGAAAGACACTGAAGGTGAAGCAGTAGATCCAGGTTTCCTTGGTTTGGATATCGGTCCAAAATCTATCGCTAAATTCGATCAAGAATTGACTGGTGCGAAGACAGTTGTATGGAACGGACCAATGGGTGTATTTGAAAACCCAGACTTCCAAGCCGGTACAATCGGTGTTATGGACGCTATCGTGAAACAACCAGGCGTGAAATCAATCATCGGTGGTGGTGACTCAGCTGCCGCAGCTATCAACCTTGGTCGTGCAGACAAGTTCTCATGGATCTCTACTGGTGGTGGAGCATCAATGGAACTCCTTGAAGGTAAAGTATTGCCAGGATTGGCAGCTTTGACTGAAAAATAAATAGTTTAACTAAAAGAAGATGGTGTCGCCATCTTCTTTTTTGTACCTTTTTAAATGTATATTATTGCATATATGAAAAGAAAAGGAGTAAATATTTGTATCTTGCCTTGTAAAGTGCTATCATAGGGAGTAACGACTAAATTTAGATAAGGAAATGGCTTATAATGAAAAATAAAAAAGAAGTCTATGGATTTCGTAAAAGCAAAGTTGCGAAAACTTTGTGTGGTGCTGTTTTAGGAACTGCTTTGATTGCTTTTGCAGACAAAGCAGTATTTGCTGATGAAGTTACAGAGACAACTAGTACAAGTACAGTTGAGGTAGCTACTACAGGAAACCCAGCCACAAATTTACCTGAAGCTCAGGGTGAAATGAGCCAAGTTGCCAAAGAAAGCCAAGCTAAGGCTGGTTCCAAAGACTCAGCTTTGCCAGTAGAAGTATCATCAGCTGATTTGGATAAAACAGTTGCCGATGCAAAATCTGCAGGAGTTAAGGTAGTTCAAGATGAAACAAAAGACAAAGGAACAGCCACAACTGCTACAGAGAATGCTCAAAAACAAGATGAGATTAAAAGCGACTATGCTAAACAAGCTGAAGAAATAAAGACAACAACTGAAGCATATAAAAAGGAAGTCGCAGCTCATCAGGCTGAAACAGATAAAATCAATGCTGAAAACAAAGCAGCGGATGACAAGTACCAAAAAGATCTAAAAAGTCATCAAGAAGAAGTTGAAAAAATCAACACTGCCAATTCTACAGCTAAAGCAGAATATGAGGCTAAGCTAGCACAATATCAAAAAGATTTAGCAACTGTCAAAAAAGCAAATGAAGATAGTCAACAGGATTATCAAAATAAACTTTCAGCTTACCAGACAGAATTAGCTCGAGTACAAAAAGCGAATGCTGAAGCTAAAGAGGCTTATGATAAAGCAGTAAAAGAAAACACTGCGAAAAACGAAGCGCTTAAAGCTGAAAATGAAGCGATTAAACAGCGTAATGAAACTGCCAAAGCAAACTATGAAGCAGCGATGAAGCAGTATGAAGCAGATCTTGCAGCTATTAAGAAAGCTAAAGAGGATAATGATGCTGATTATCAAGCTAAATTAGCAGCTTATCAAACAGAGTTAGCTCGAGTACAAAAGGCTAATGCTGATGCAAAAGCAGCCTATGAAAAGGCTGTTGAAGAAAACACAGCTAAAAACAATGCTATCCAAGCTGAAAATGAAGCGATTAAGCAACGAAACGAAACAGCCAAGGCAACTTATGATGCTAAAATAGCACAATACGAAAGAGACTTGGCAGCAGTCAAACAAGCGAATGCAGCTAACGAAACAGACTACCATGCTAAGCTAGCGGCTTATCAGACAGAACTAGCTCGCGTTCAAAAAGCAAATGCCGATGCAAAAGCAGCCTATGAAAAGGCTGTTGAAGACAATAAGGCAAAAAATGCTGCGATTAAAGCTGAGAATGAAGAAATCAAGCAACGTAATGCCGTGGCTAAAACAGATTACGAAGCTAAAGTTGCAAAATATGAAGCAGATCTTGCCAAGTATAAGAAAGATGTAGATGAGTATCCAGCTAAATTAAAGGCATATGAAGATGAGCAGGCCAAAATTAAGGCTGCATTGGTAGAACTTGAAAAAAACAAGGATCAGGACGGGTACTTGTCTAAGCCATCTGCTCAGAGCTTGGTTTATGATTTAGAATCGAAAGCTCAACTGGACCTTAAAACAGAAGGAAAACTTCTTACAGCAGCAGCAGTTGATGAAGCCTTTAAGAAAGACACAGTACAATATGGCAAGAAAAATCTTCAGTTAGACAATCTTAATGTCAAGAACTTGGAGAACGGTGCCACGACTTCTTCAGTGGAATTGTATGGTAATATTGGAGACAAATCAGACTGGACAACCAATGTAGGGAATAAAACAGAAGTTAAATGGGGCTCTGTTCTTCTAGAACGTGGGCAAAGCGTAACTGCAACGTATACCAACCTTCAAAATTCATACTACAACGGTAAAAAGATTTCCAAGATTGTTTACAAATATACTGTAGATCCTTCTTCCCAATTTAAAAATCCTACTGGGAAAGTTTGGTTGGGAATCTTTAGTGACCCAACTTTGGGAGTCTTTGCTTCTGCTTACACTGGTGATGTTGAAAAAGGGACTTCAATTTTCATTAAAAATGAATTTACCTTCTATGATGAAAATGACCAACCAATTAATTTCGACAATGCCCTTCTTTCAGTAGCATCTCTAAATAGAGAAAATAATTCTATTGAGATGGCCAAGGATTACACTGGTAACTTTATTAAAATTTCTGGATCTTCTGTTGGAGAAAAAGACGGAAAAATTTATGCTACAGAAACCTTGAACTTTAAAAAAGACCAAGGTGGATCTCGTTGGACTATGTATCCAAATGGTCAACCTGGTTCAGGTTGGGATTCATCAGATGCTCCAAACTCTTGGTATGGTGCAGGAGCAATTAGCATGTCTGGTTCAACTAACCGTGTTACTGTCGGTGCCATTTCAGCTACTTTAGTAGTTCCTTCTGATCCAGTTATGGCGGTTGATACAGGTAAAAGACCAAACATCTGGTACTCACTCAATGGTAAGATTCGTACCGTTAACGTTCCGAAAATTACAAAAGAAAAACCAACTCCACCGGTAGCACCAACTGCACCACAAGCTCCTACTTATGAAGTGGAAAAACCATTGGAACCAGCTCCAGTAGTACCAAACTACGAAAATGAGCCAACTCCACCGGTAAAAACTCCAGACCAACCGGAGCCATCAAAACCAGAAGAGCCAACATATGAGACAGAGAAACCATTGGAACCAGCTCCAGTAGCACCAACATATGAAAATGAGCCAACTCCACCGGTTAAGACTCCAGATCAACCGGAGCCATCAAAACCGGAAGAGCCAACATATGAGACAGAGAAGCCATTGGAGCCAGTACCAGTAGCACCAACATATGAAAATGAGCCAACTCCACCGGTTAAGACTCCAGATCAACCGGAGCCATCAAAACCAAAGGATCCAGACAAACCGACACCAATTCCAACTCCAAAACCAAAGGATCCAGACAAACCTGAGACACCAAAAGAACCAAGAGTTCCTAGTCCAAAAGTTGAAGAACCTTCAGCACCAATTCCTGTTTCTGTTGGTAAAGAAATAACTACACTTCCAAAAACAGGAACAAATGATTCAAGCTACATGCCATATCTTGGTCTAGCTGCCTTAGTAGGAGTTTTAGGACTTGGTCAGTTGAAACGAAAAGAGGACGAAAGCAAGTAAGCTCTAAAAGTTAAATAGAAAAGAGGAACTCTGTTTCCTCTTTTTTTTGCCTAAATTAAAAACGCTTCCTATTGATTTTTACTCATAAAATCAACTAATTTATGATAAAATGGAAGTAGAAAGTTGAGATTATGGGTTATTTTAAAAAATATAAATTTGATAAGTCACAGTTCAAGCTTGGTCTACGAACCTTTAAAACCGGTATTGCTGTTTTTTTAGTTCTCTTGATTTTTGGATTTTTTGGTTGGAAGGGACTTCAAATTGGAGCTTTGACAGCAGTCTTTAGTTTGAGAGAAAGCTTTGATAAGAGTGTTCATTTTGGAACTTCACGTATTCTAGGAAATAGTATCGGTGGTTTCTATGCCCTTATCTTTTTTTTCTTAAATACCTTATTTCAAGAAGCCTTTTGGGTGACCTTGGTAGTTGTTCCAATCTGCACTATGTTAACCATTATGACAAATGTAGCCATGAATAACAAAGCAGGGGTTATTGGTGGTGTAGCAGCTATGTTAATCATTACCCTATCGATTCCGAGCGGAGAGACAATTTTGTACGTATTTGCGCGTGTATCAGAAACTTTCATGGGAGTTTTTGTCGCAATTCTTGTAAATTACGATATTGATCGTATTCGGCTCTTTTTAGAGAAAAAAGAAAAATAATGTTACATTTTATAACATTATCATTTGACGTTTGTCTTTTTTTAGACTATAATAGACAGAAAGAAGGAAATTGTAAATGAAGGAAAAAGAATTTCGCCGAAATATGGCTGTTTTTCCTATCGGCAGTGTTATGAAGTTGACCGATCTATCGGCGCGTCAGATTCGTTATTATGAAGATCAAGAGTTGATTAAGCCAGATCGAAACGAAGGGAACCGTCGCATGTATTCCTTGAATGACATGGATCGTCTGCTTGAGATCAAAGATTATATCTCTGAAGGTTATAATATCGCTGCCATTAAGAAAAAATATGCTGAACGTGAAGCGAAATCCAAGAAAGCGGTGAGTCAGACTGAGGTGCGTCGTGCACTTCACAATGAACTCCTCCAACAGGGTCGCTTTGCTTCAGTACAGTCACCTTTTGGTCGCGGTTAGGCAACCGCAAGTAGTCATACATTAAGGAGAAAACTCATGCCAATCACAGCTGCAGATATTCGTCGTGAAGTCAAGGAAAAAAATGTTACCTTTATTCGTCTCATGTTCTCAGATATTTTGGGAACCATGAAAAACGTCGAAATTCCTGCTACAGATGAACAGTTAGATAAAGTCTTGTCGAACAAGGCTATGTTTGATGGATCTTCTATTGAAGGTTTTGTACGTATCAATGAGTCAGATATGTACTTGTACCCAGACTTGGATACATGGACAGTCTTCCCTTGGGGAGATGAAAATGGAAGTGTTGCAGGTTTGATCTGTGATGTCTATACAACAGAAGGTGAACCATTTGCAGGAGACCCTCGTGGCAATTTGAAACGTGCTCTTCGTCACATGGAAGAAGTAGGATTCAATTCCTTCAACCTTGGGCCAGAACCAGAATTCTTCCTATTTAAACTGGATGAAAATGGGGATCCAACACTTGAAGTAAATGACAAGGGTGGCTACTTTGATTTGGCACCTACTGACCTTGCGGACAATACACGTCGTGAGATTGTCAATGTCTTGACCAAAATGGGATTTGAAGTAGAAGCCAGTCACCATGAGGTTGCGGTTGGGCAACACGAGATTGACTTTAAGTACGATGAAGTTCTCCGTGCCTGTGATAAGATTCAAATCTTTAAACTTGTTGTTAAAACCATTGCTCGCAAACATGGGCTTTACGCAACCTTCATGGCGAAACCAAAATTTGGTATCGCTGGATCAGGTATGCACTGTAATATGTCCTTGTTTGATGCAGAAGGAAACAATGCCTTCTTTGATCCAAATGATCCAAAAGGAATGCAGTTGTCAGAAACGGCCTACCATTTCCTTGGCGGTTTGATTAAGCATGCCTACAACTATACTGCCATCATGAACCCAACAGTTAATTCATACAAACGTTTGGTTCCAGGTTATGAAGCACCGGTTTACATTGCTTGGGCTGGTCGTAACCGTTCGCCACTTGTGCGCGTGCCTGCTTCACGTGGTATGGGGACTCGTCTTGAGTTGCGTTCAGTGGATCCAATGGCGAACCCGTACATCGCTATGGCAGTTCTTTTGGAAGTTGGTTTGCATGGTATTGAAAATAAAATCGAAGCACCAGCTCCTATCGAAGAAAATATCTACATCATGACAGCAGAAGAGCGCAAGGAAGCTGGTATTACAGACCTTCCATCAACCCTTCACAACGCTTTGAAAGCTCTGACTGAAGATGAAGTTGTCAGAGCGGCTCTCGGAGAACATATTTATACTAGTTTCCTCGAAGCTAAACGAATCGAATGGGCAAGTTATGCAACCTTCGTTTCACAATGGGAAATTGATAACTATTTAGACCTTTACTAATACTAATATAGAAGAAAGATTGCCTGAGGGCGGTCTTTTTTCTTGCGTTTTATATCGAGGTGTGATATATTTTATATAACGAAGTGCGATATATCGAATTGAATAGGAGGTGAATGCAAATGGAATTAACGGATAAGATTCGTCGAGTTTATCTTCCGATGACGGAAACGGGTTTTTATATCTTGTTCTGTCTGCAAAAGGAAGGTCATGGGTACAGTATTACGCAAAAGGTCAAGGAGATGACAGATTTGCAAGTTTCGATTAGTCCTGGAACTATGTATGGAACCTTGTCAAAGATGGAAAAGGATGGTTTGATTTCCTTTGTCCGCGAAGAGGAAAAACGGAAAATCTATCAGATTACAGACTTGGGACGCAAAGTCTTAGATATTGAATTGAAGCGTATTGAACGGCTCTATAGAAACAGTCGGGAGGAAGGATGATGGAAAAGAAAATTGTTTATCGAATTTTTACAATTGCGGATTATGAGAGGGAGGCTCTATACTTTAGAGAAATGCATGCTAAGGGCTGGAAACTTAGGAAAGTAAGCTATTCTATCTTATTGTTTGCAGTTAAGTATACCTTTGAAAAGTGTAACCCTGAGCAAGTGTCTTATCAGTTGGACTTTTACCCAATGGAAAAATCAGAGAGAGCTTCCTATTTACAACTGTTTAAAGACTGTGGCTGGGAGCATATTACAGACTTTAATAGTTTTTCCTATTTTAGAAAAGTACATTCTGAAATTGAATCGGATGCAGAGTTTGAAATTTATAATGACGCGGCCGGGAAGTTAGCTATGGTTAATCGCATTTTAAGACTGCGATTAGTACCTGTTTTACTTTTGCTAGCCATACATATACCATTCTTACTTAAGTTGCTCAATAAAAGTAATGCGTATGGTCTATGGAGTTTATTTGCGGTCGGGCTAGATATTTTCTTGTCTTTAATCCTTTTGTTAATAGTTGCCTATATTAGCTGGAAGTTATGGCATAAAAAGAAGGAATTATCAGATTTATGATAGGGTAGGTATGCTCAAAATTGGAGGGGAAGTCATGATAAATAAAAAGCAATTTCGGATTTTCACCATTGTTGATTTGGACAAGGAAGAAGAATATTTACATGAGATGCATTTGAAAGGTTGGAAGTATAGAACGAGTCGTTTTGGTTTTTTCTATTTTGACCAATGTCAACCAGACGATGTCATCTACTGTATCTATGATTCTAGATTTCTTAAAAAGTATAAGTATGAACTGCAAGATTTTAGAAATAGAGGTTGGGAATTGATAGGAGCAGGTTCTTGTTCGATTCTTCGTAAATCGTCTTCTAATTTACTTCCAGAAGATAAAGTCTATATGAGTAAGGGGCTCAGATGGGAAGTTATGCGAAATAGACTTCGTTCATGTACAGTTGCTTTCTCAGGCGGTCTTGTTGTTTGTATGAGTTCGTTTAGAGAAGATCTTTCTATGTCTTTCTTCATTATTTTTGTTTTATATGCTCTTATGATTTCTTATCTAATCTATGGTTTTTTTAGACTTAAAAGGGCATACCGAGTAGATAAACAGTAAGGTTCTAGGTCTTTAGACTGATTTTTAGCACTCTTTTAACAAGAGTGCTAATTTTTTGAGTTTTTGTCTTGACATTCTCTTTTAAGGGTGTATAATAGAATCATGAGTTAGCACTTGAGTGTATCGAGTGCTAATTGATCAGACAGAGAGGAGTGATGAGATGGTTACAGAGCGTCAGCAGGATATTCTAAATCTGATTATTGACATCTTTACCAAAACGCACGAACCTGTCGGATCCAAAGCCTTGCAAGAGTCTATTAACTCTAGCAGTGCAACTATTCGTAATGACATGGCGGCTCTAGAAAAGCAAGGTTTGCTTGAGAAGGCTCATACTTCAAGTGGTCGGATGCCAAGTGTTGCTGGTTTTCAGTACTATGTAAAACACTCACTGGATTTTGACCGACTGGCTGAAAATGAGGTTTATGAGATTGTCAAAGCCTTTGATCAGGAATTCTTCAAATTGGAGGATATTCTGCAAGAGGCTGCTAACCTGCTGACAGACTTGAGTGGCTGTACGGTAGTAGCACTGGATGTTGAGCCGAGCAGGCAACGTTTGACAGCCTTTGATATAGTTGTTTTGGGGCAACATACAGCCTTGGCAGTATTTACCCTAGACGAGTCTCGAACGGTTACCAGTCAGTTTCTGATTCCAAGGAACTTTTTGCAGGAGGATTTGCTGAAGCTGAAGAGCATCATTCAGGAACGTTTCCTCGGCCACACCGTTCTAGATATTCACTACAAGATTCGGACGGAGATTCCGCAGATTATCCAGCGTTACTTTACAACAACGGACAATGTTATCGATCTCTTTGAACATATCTTTAAAGAAATGTTCAACGAAAACATTGTGGTGGCGGGCAAAGTCAATCTCTTGAATTTTGCCAATCTGGCAGCTTATCAGTTCTTTGACCAACCGCAAAAGGTGGCTCTGGAGATTCGTGAGGGTCTGCGTGAAGATCAGATGCAAAACGTTCGTGTTGCAGACAGTCAAGAGTCCTGTCTAGCCGACCTAGCGGTGATTAGTAGCAAGTTCCTCATTCCTTATCGGGGAGTTGGAATTCTAGCCATTATCGGTCCAGTTAATCTGGATTATCAGCAATTAATCAACCAAGTCAATGTAGTCAATCGTGTTTTGACCATGAAGTTGACAGATTTTTACCGCTACCTCAGCAGTAATCATTACGAAGTACATTAAGATTGAAATCATTAAAGGAGGCGAAAATGGCCCAAGATATAAAAAATGAAGAAGTAGAAGAAGTTCAAGAAGAGGAAGTTGTGGAAACGGTAGAAGAAACAACTCCTGAGAAGTCTGAATTGGACTTGGCAAATGAACGTGCAGATGAGTTCGAAAATAAATATCTTCGCGCTCATGCAGAAATGCAAAATATCCAACGCCGTGCCAATGAAGAGCGTCAAAATTTGCAACGTTATCGTAGCCAGGACTTGGCAAAAGCGATTCTCCCTTCTTTGGACAACCTTGAGCGTGCACTCGCAGTTGAAGGTTTGACAGATGATGTGAAGAAGGGCTTGGAAATGGTGCAAGAAAGCTTGATTCACGCTTTGAAAGAAGAAGGAATCGAAGAAATCGCAGCTGACGGTGAATTTGACCATAACTATCATATGGCCATCCAAACTCTTCCAGCAGACGATGAACACCCAGCAGATACCATCGCTCAAGTTTTCCAAAAAGGCTACAAACTCCATGACCGCATCCTACGCCCAGCTATGGTAGTGGTGTACAACTAGGCTAGAGAACTTAAAAAACTTGTCCGAAACGACAATAAACTATGAAGAAAGATAAAATATATTTGGCTTTGCAATAGTGAGCGAAGCGAACCAAAGACGATACTCTTCGCCGTGGCGCTATTTGCGCAAACTTTTAGACCTTAGGCTCAAAGTTTAGTCAAAGAGATTGACGAAGTCAAGCTCTGACGGCGCCGCCACTTAAGAAGAGTATCAAAAAGAAAAATAGAATATAAAATTTAAGGAGAAAAACACATGTCTAAAATTATCGGTATTGACTTAGGTACAACAAACTCAGCAGTTGCAGTTCTTGAAGGAACTGAAAGCAAAATCATCGCAAACCCAGAAGGAAACCGTACAACTCCATCTGTAGTCTCATTCAAAAACGGTGAAATCATCGTTGGTGATGCTGCAAAACGTCAAGCAGTTACAAATCCAGATACAGTTATCTCTATCAAATCTAAAATGGGAACTTCTGAAAAAGTTTCTGCTAACGGAAAAGAATACACTCCACAAGAAATCTCAGCTATGATTCTTCAATACTTGAAAGGTTATGCTGAAGACTACCTTGGTGAAAAAGTAACCAAAGCAGTTATCACAGTTCCTGCTTACTTCAACGACGCTCAACGTCAAGCCACAAAAGACGCTGGTAAAATCGCTGGTCTTGAAGTAGAACGTATCGTCAACGAACCAACTGCAGCAGCTCTTGCTTATGGTTTGGACAAGACTGACAAAGAAGAAAAAATCTTGGTATTTGACCTTGGTGGTGGTACATTCGACGTCTCTATCCTTGAATTGGGTGACGGTGTCTTCGACGTATTGTCAACTGCAGGGGACAACAAACTCGGTGGTGATGACTTTGACCAAAAAATTATCGACCACTTGGTAGCAGAATTCAAGAAAGAAAACGGTATTGACTTGTCTACTGACAAGATGGCAATGCAACGTTTGAAAGATGCAGCTGAAAAAGCTAAGAAAGACCTTTCTGGTGTAACTTCAACTCAAATCAGCTTGCCATTTATCACTGCTGGTGAAGCTGGACCTCTTCACTTGGAAATGACTTTGACTCGTGCAAAATTTGACGATTTGACTCGTGACCTTGTAGAACGTACAAAAGTTCCAGTTCGTCAAGCCCTTTCTGATGCAGGTTTGAGCTTGTCAGAAATCGACGAAGTTATCCTTGTTGGTGGTTCAACTCGTATCCCTGCCGTTGTTGAAGCTGTTAAGGCTGAAACTGGTAAAGAACCAAACAAATCAGTAAACCCTGATGAAGTAGTTGCTATGGGTGCTGCCATCCAAGGTGGTGTGATTACTGGTGATGTTAAAGACGTTGTCCTTCTTGACGTAACACCATTGTCACTTGGTATCGAAACAATGGGTGGAGTATTTACAAAACTTATCGATCGCAACACTACTATTCCAACATCTAAATCACAAGTCTTCTCAACTGCAGCAGACAACCAACCAGCCGTTGATATCCACGTTCTTCAAGGTGAACGCCCAATGGCAGCAGATAACAAGACTCTTGGACGCTTCCAATTGACAGATATTCCAGCTGCACCTCGTGGAATTCCTCAAATCGAAGTAACTTTCGACATCGACAAGAATGGTATCGTGTCTGTTAAGGCCAAAGATCTTGGAACTCAAAAAGAACAAACTATTGTGATCCAATCAAACTCAGGTTTGACTGACGAAGAAATCGACCGCATGATGAAAGATGCAGAAGCTAACGCTGAAGCAGATAAGAAACGTAAGGAAGAAGTTGACCTTCGTAACGAAGTAGACCAAGCAATCTTTGCGACTGAAAAGACAATCAAGGAAACTGAAGGCAAAGGCTTCGACGCAGAACGTGACGCTGCCCAAGCTGCCCTTGATGACCTTAAGAAAGCGCAAGAAGACAATAACTTGGACGACATGAAAGCAAAACTTGAAGCATTGAACGAAAAAGCTCAAGGCCTTGCTGTTAAACTCTACGAACAAGCTGCAGCAGCGCAACAAGCTCAAGCAGGAGCAGAAGGGGCGCAAGCAACAGGAAACGCAGGCGATGACGTCGTAGACGGAGAGTTTACGGAGAAGTAAGATGAGTGTATTGGATGAAGAGTATCTAAAAAATACACGAAAAGTTTATAATGATTTTTGTAATAAAGCTGATAGTTATGAATCTGCAAAAGATTTTATAGATAATATTCCAGTAGTGTATTTGGCTAGGTATAAAGCAATTATTTTAGCTGAGCATGAAAGTTGTGTTAAAAATGATGAGGCGGTAAGGAATTTTGTTACTTCAGTATTGTTGTCAGCGCTAGTATCAGCACTAGTATCAGCAACCATACAAAAACCAGAATTTATAATATCGTTTATAATTGGCATGGTTTGGGTTGTCTGTGTTTTCCTTCTAATCTATTGGAATTTTATAGCCAATACTAAGAAGAGACAAAAATATATAAATGTTTGTGTGCTTATTGGATATTTAAAATCAAAATAAATTTGATTTAAGTTACTTCACTCATCCACAGAGGTTGCAATCCAGCCTCTGTTTTTCGATAAAATAGAGGATGTTGCGTATGAAAAAAGTACTTTGTATCATTTATCCTAATTTTTCTCTTTATGAGATAACCACTTTAACGAGTACTTTAGCTCTGTCTTTTGATATCACGATTGATTATGTCGCTTCTGAGAATTCGATGGTAGTCTCTGAGGATGGTTTGCCCTGTCAACCGACGAAAACATTGGATCAGCTCTGTATAGAAGATTATTCTTGTGTAATTTTGCCAGGAAAGGTCAATATAGGTCCTGCTCTACAAGATGAGAAATTGATTTCGTTTTTGAGAAGTCTTAATGAGCAAGATATCCTAATTGCAGCCATTTCTTCAGCGCCCATTTTACTAGCGAAAGCTGGCTTGTTGAACGACACGAAATTTACAGGTGGAATTTGGCAAAACTTCTTTGATTATTTTGAATTTCTTCCACGTAAGAATTTTCAACCGAAAGTTCTTGTCCAAGATAAACAAATCATTACGGCTATCGGTTTTGCACATCAAGAGTTTGCAAGAAAAGTGATTTTCGGTTTAGGGTTGGCAGAGAATACGGACAACTATTTTAAAGAACAGAACGAGTATGCTGAAGAGGATTTGATATTTACTCTATCAGATGAAGAGTTTAATCAAGTGAAGCAGAGTATAGAAAACAGCCTCTAAAGATTTACATGAAAATTATAGAAAGGAACAAAGGTGTTCAGGGAATTGAACACGGGCTACGGACTGTGCCAAAAAGATAGTTTTTTCTAGGACGCAAGCGTCCGTCGTCAAAACTCCTATTTTGGCTGTGTCCGTTTGACGCCCTTTGTATCTTGAATTATGAACAATACTGAATTTTATGATCGTCTGGGGGTGTCAAAAAACGCTTCGGCAGACGAAATCAAAAAGGCTTATCGTAAGCTTTCGAAAAAATATCACCCAGATATCAATAAGGAGCCTGGTGCTGAGGAAAAATACAAGGAAGTTCAGGAAGCCTATGAGACTTTGAGTGACGACCAAAAACGGGCAGCCTATGACCAATATGGTGCGGCTGGTGCCAATGGTGGCTTTGGTGGTGCAGGTGGTTTCGGCGGCTTTGACGGGGCAGGAGGCTTCGGTGGTTTTGAAGATATCTTCTCAAGTTTCTTCGGCGGAGGCGGTGCTTCGCGCAATCCAAATGCTCCTCGTCAGGGGGATGACCTCCAGTATCGTGTGAACTTGACCTTTGAAGAAGCTATTTTTGGAGCTGAAAAAGAGGTTAAATACAATCGTGAAGCAAGCTGTAGTACATGTAATGGCTCAGGTGCTAAGCCAGGAACAAGTCCAGTCACTTGTGGACGCTGTCATGGCGCTGGTGTCATTAACGTCGATACACAGACTCCACTTGGTATGATGCGTCGCCAAGTAACCTGTGATGTCTGTCACGGTCGCGGAAAAGAAATCAAAGATCCATGTACAACATGTCACGGAACAGGTCATGAAAAACAAGCTCATAGTGTACATGTAAAAATCCCTGCTGGTGTGGAAACAGGTCAACAAATTCGCCTAGCTGGTCAAGGTGAAGCTGGATTTAACGGTGGACCTTACGGTGACTTGTATGTAGTGGTTTCTGTGGAAGCCAGCGACAAGTTTGAACGTGAAGGAACGACTATCTTCTACAATCTCAACCTCAACTTTGTCCAAGCAGCTCTTGGTGACACAGTTGATATCCCAACTGTTCATGGTGATGTTGAATTGGTTATTCCAGAGGGAACTCAGACTGGTAAGAAATTCCGTTTACGTGGTAAGGGAGCTCCGAGCCTTCGTGGTGGTGCAGTTGGTGACCAATATGTTACCGTTAATGTCGTGACTCCGACAGGCTTGAACGACCGCCAAAAAGCAGCCTTGAAAGAATTCGCAGCTGCAGGCGATTTGAAAGTAAATCCAAAGAAAAAGGGCTTCTTTGACCATATTAAAGATGCCTTTGAAGGAGAATAAAGTAAAAAGAGCCGAGTGGCTCTTTTTGTTTATAGATTTTTTAAAACTTTCCTTAAGTAATGACGGACGGTAGCGACCTTCTTCGAAGTTCCATACTTAAACTTTGAGCCTAGGTCTCAAAGTTTTCGGACACCTAAAACCAAGCTGTTTCAGGTGTTTTCATTACGGCGGAAAGTCTTTGATTTAGTTGTGAAATGGTGAATGAGTTGCCTAAATTATGATGTATAGTTGATGGGATATAACTTGTTTACGTTTTAAAAAGAGCCGTCGGGCTCTTTTTACTTATCTTCAAGTTCCTGTGTTTCTTTGATCACAGCTAGTCTAGTCTGGATATCCTTTTCCAAGACCTTAAACTTGTAAGTCAGGTCTTCTTGGTATTCCTTGAGGAGTTCTTTTTGTTGGTCGATGATTTGCAGGCTGTTTTGGATAATATCCACATCGTCCTTTATAGATTGAACGCGGTCAGTGGTATTCAAGACTTCATCTGTGATGGTTTGGCGATTTTTTGTGACCAGATAACTTCCAGCTGCAGCTCCTGCAAATAGCAGTAGATTGGATAATTTCATAGCAACTCCTTAGGCATTTTTGATGGTTTCAGCGACTTGAGCAAGTTTGTCAAAGTCTGGTTCGTGGGCGATAAAATCAATCTTGAGGTCATCGTCCGCACTGTAACGAGGTACAAGGTGAACGTGGGTATGAAAGACTGTTTGCCCTGCGATTTCTTCACAGTTGGCAATGATATTCATACCAGCAGCCTTGGTAGCTTTTATGACTTTTTGAGCTACTTTTGGTACTTGGGCAAAGAGTTGGCTGGCGCTAGTAGCATCCATTTCTAAAAGATTGCGATAGTGTTTCTTTGGCACGACCAAGGTGTGTCCTGGTGTCACTTGAGAGATATCAAGAAAGGCAAGAACCTGCTCATCTTCATATACTTTTGAAGCAGGAATTTCCCCTGCGATGATTTTACAAAAAATGCAATCTGACATAAAATCTACCTCTACTGTATTGAATTTTGATATAATATAGCTACATTATACCAGATTTGGAGAAAATATGTTAGAAATAAAAAACCTGACAGGTGGCTATGTCCATGTTCCTGTCTTGAAAGATGTGTCCTTTACTGTTGAAAGTGGGCAGCTGGTCGGTCTGATTGGTCTCAATGGTGCTGGGAAATCGACGACTATTAATGAAATTATCGGTCTGTTGACACCTTATAGCGGTTCCATCAATATCAATGGCCTGACCCTGCAAGAAGATGCGACAAGTTACCGCAAGCAGATTGGCTACATTCCTGAGACACCTAGTCTGTATGAGGAATTGACCCTCAGAGAGCATATCGAAACGGTTGCCATGGCTTATGGTATTGAGCAAGATCTTGCTTTTGATCGAGTAGAACCTTTGTTAAAAATGTTCCGTCTGGATCAGAAATTAGACTGGTTCCCTGTTCATTTTTCAAAAGGGATGAAGCAGAAGGTCATGATTATTTGTGCTTTTGTGGTGGATCCGAGTCTTTTCATTGTGGATGAGCCCTTCCTTGGTCTTGATCCGCTGGCTATTGCGGACTTGATTCAGCTTTTGGAAGTGGAAAAGCAAAAAGGCAAGTCTATTCTCATGAGTACCCACGTGCTGGATTCGGCGGAGAAGATGTGTGATGCTTTTGTCATTCTTCACAAAGGAGAAGTGCGTGCTAAGGGAAATCTCCTGCAACTGCGCGAAGTATTTGATATGCCTGAGGCTAGTTTGAATGATATTTACTTGGCTCTGACCAAAGAGGAGGAGCTATGAAAGACTTGTTTTTAAAGAGAAAGCAGGCTTTTCGTAAGGAGTGTCTTGGTTATCTGCGCTATGTTCTCAATGACCATTTTGTCTTGTTCCTGCTTGTTCTGCTGGGCTTTCTAGCCTACCAGTACAGTCAACTCTTACAACATTTTCCTGAAAACCATTGGCCAATTCTTTTGTTTGTAGGAATTACGTCTGTTTTACTTTTGCTTTGGGGAGGAATTGCCACCTATATGGAGGCTCCAGACAAGCTCTTTCTCTTGGTCGGAGAAGAGGAAATCAAACTCCATCTCAAGCGTCAAACTGGCATTTCCCTATTCTTTTGGCTCTTTGTACAGACCCTTTTCTTGCTTTTATTTGCGCCCTTATTTTTAGCCATGGGTTATGGCTTGCCAGTTTTTCTACTCTATGTGCTTTTATTGGGAGTAGGTAAATATTTCCTCTTTCGTCAAAAAGCCAGCAATTTTTTCACTGAAACTGGACTGGATTGGGACTATGTCATTTCCCAAGAAAGCAAGCGTAAGCAAGTCTTGCTTCGTTTCTTTGCCCTCTTTACCCAGGTCAAGGGGATTTCAAACAGTGTCAAACGTCGTGCCTATCTGGACTTTATCTTAAAGGCTGTTCAGAAGGTGCCTGGGAAGATTTGGCAAAATCTCTATCTGCGTTCTTATCTGCGAAATGGAGACCTCTTTTCGCTCAGTCTTCGTCTGCTCTTGCTTTCCATACTGGCGCAGGTCTTTATCGAGCAAGCTTGGATTGCGACAGCAGTGGTGGTTCTCTTTAACTACCTCTTGCTCTTCCAGTTGCTGGCCCTCTATCATGCCTTTGACTACCAGTATTTGACCCAACTCTTTCCGCTGGACAAGGGGCAAAAGGAAAAAGGCTTGCAGGCGGTAGTCCGAGGATTGACCAGTTTTGTTTTACTTGTGGAATTAGTTGTCGGATTGATTACCTTCCAAGAAAAACTAGCCCTTTTAGCCTTACTGGGAGCTGGTTTGGTTTTACTAGTCTTGTATTTACCTTATCAGGTAAAACGTCAGATGCAGGACTAACATTGCCTATATGACACTAAAAAAGAAGTTGAGTTCAGTCTGTCTCAGCTTCTTTTATTTTCTACAAGAGAATGGTTGGCCCGTAGAGGCTCAACTTGGTCTTGACTTGGTCAAAGTGGAAACGGTCATAGGCCCGCCAAGCGGCGCGAGTTGGAGCATCTGGATCAAGAGCGCTGAGTCCCATGAGAAGACTGGAAGTCTGGTAAAATTTTTCCAGTTCAATCAAGACTCGATTATCCACTGTCTCAGCCTTGGCTAGAAAACCAAGAATAGAGTTTAATTGCTCCTGAAAGCGGACGTCGTCAGCGGTTGCCTGTTTGCATACTTGGTAGGCTTTATTTAAGTCAGTAATCAAAGTCTGAGCGGTCTGTATCTGTCATGAGAATTCCTCCTCTAATCTGGGTACTAGTCTTGTTTCTAGCAACTGTGTTTTGATATTGTCAGTTTATCACTTTTATCTCCTTTTTCACCATCAAATCTTTAATTGTCCTTGAAATTTCCTGAATGGTACTGTTAAGATTTTATGATAAAATAGTGGTAAGATTATCATGCTTATTTGAGGAACAAGCTACCCTTCAGGAGCGTTGAAGGCCTGTTTAGGATTTGGTGGGCTCGTATCATAGTATTTTTGCTATTCTCTTTTTAGGAAGAAATTGAAACAAGGGGAGTAAGAAGATGAGAATATTTGTTTTAGAAGATGATTTTTCCCAACAGACTAGGATTGAAACGACGATTGAGAAACTCTTGAAAGAACATCAGATCGTTCCCAGCTCTTTTGAAGTTTTTGGTAAGCCAGACCAGCTGCTGGCAGAGGTGCATGAGAAGGGCTCCCATCAGCTATTCTTTTTGGACATTGAGATTCGAAATGAGGAGATGAAGGGTCTGGAAGTGGCTAGAAGGATTCGGGATCGGGATCCTTATGCATTGATTGTCTTCGTGACGACTCACTCGGAGTTTATGCCCCTGTCCTTTCGCTACCAAGTGTCTGCTTTGGACTACATTGATAAGGCATTATCGGCGGAGGAGTTTGAATCTCGTATCGAGACAGCCCTCCTCTATGCCAATAGTCAAGATAGTAAAAGTCTAGCTGAAGATTGCTTTTATTTTAAATCAAAATTTGCTCAATTCCAGTATCCTTTTAAAGAGGTCTACTATCTCGAAACATCGCCCAGAGCCCATCGTGTTATTCTCTATACCAAGACGGACAGGCTGGAATTTACAGCGAGTTTAGAGGAGGTTTTTAAGCAGGAACCCCGTCTCTTGCAGTGCCATCGCTCTTTTCTCATCAATCCTGCAAATGTGGTGCATTTGGATAAGAAAGAAAAACTGCTTTACTTTCCCAATGGCGGAAGCTGTATGATTGCGCGTTATAAGGTCAGAGAAGTGTCTGAAGCTATCAATAACTTACACTAAGTGAGGTAATGTAATGGAAATAGTTTGGAAGATAGTATATGCATTTTTGATAGCTGGATTGGAATTGTTTATATTTTTTAAGGTGGATGGAATTGTTCTAACTCTGGAGAGATTTTTTAAAGCTTTTCTTTTTAAGTTACTTTTAGCAGTCGTTTTTGTAACGATTAACTATATAGTAGGAAATACTTACCTATCTTATTTTACGGAACCCTTGTACGGTATAGGCTTGTCTTTCTTATTGTTAAGAGGCCTTCCTAAAAAACTCCTTTTCTTTTATGGTCTCTTTCCAATGATATTGGTGAATCTCTTTTATAGAGGTATTTCTTATTTTGTGCTTCCGTTTTTAGACCAAGGGCAAATAAATGACAATTACTCATTTATTTGGGTGTTTATAATGATTTTCAATTTCTTCATTTCTCTAGCCTTTTTGAAATGGTTGGACTATGATTTTACTGGTTTGAGAAAGGAGATTCTCGATAAAGCTTTTCAAAAGTCCCTGACTAAGATTAACTGGATAATGGGGGCCTACTTTCTAGTCATGGAAAATCTGTCTTACTTTGAATATGCATACGATATCCAATCAAAGACTGTTCGCCATCTCATCCTAGTCTTTTACTTGCTCTTTTTTATGGGAATTATTAAGAAATTGGATACCTATTTGAAGGACAAACTCCATGAGAGATTGGACCAAGAGCAGGCCTTGCGCTACAGAGATATGGAACGCTATAGTCGGCATATAGAGGAACTTTACAAGGAAGTGCGGAGTTTTCGCCATGACTACACCAACCTCTTAACCAGCTTACGTCTGGGAATTGAAGAGGAGGATATGGAGCAGATAAAAGAGGTCTACGACTCGGTCTTAAAGGATTCTAGTCAGAAATTGCAGGACAACAAATATGACCTAGGCCGATTGGTGAATATTCGTGACCGTGCCCTCAAAAGTCTTCTAGCAGGGAAATTTCTAAAAGCCAGAGATAAGAAGATTGTCTTTAATGTCGAAGTTCCTGAGGGGAGATTCAGGTAGAGGGGATGAGCTTGCTTGATTTTCTAACCATTGTGTCTATCCTTTGTGACAACGCTATTGAAGCCAGTGCAGAGGCCAGTCAACCTCATGTTTCAATCGCCTTTTTAAAAAATGGGGCACAGGAGACCTTTATCATCGAAAACTCCATCAAAGAAGAGGGCATAGATATTTCTGAAATCTTCTCCTTTGGAGCAAGCTCTAAAGGGGAGGAGAGAGGAGTTGGTCTCTATACCGTCATGAAGATTGTGGAAAGTCATCCTAATACCAGTCTAAATACCACCTGCCAAAATCAAGTCTTTCGTCAGGTTTTAACAGTTCACTCGATGTCAGTTGATGATTAGAAGACTTGTGCAAAGAAGTACTGCCTGTAGTCATCAATTAAAATACTATAGTATGCGAGGTATATTAAATGAATAAGAAATCCTATTTTATCATCTGTTCTACGTTGATTATAGCATCAAATCTTCTCATGATTTCCGTGGTGAACAAGGGAGAAGGAACGGGGAGCAATCTGTTTGTGATTGCTATAGTCTGTGTTTTGCTACCAGCCTTTTTATATGCAGTTGAAAACAGACTTACTTCAATGGTAAGAGTATAATCAATACTCCTGATTCAGTTGACAGTTATATCCCTACTCCGTCTTATCAACAGAATAGGGAGTACGCCTGAAATCCTCAACATTATCATTACCCTTATCGCTTTGGCAAGTGGGACAGCTGCTATCCTTGTTGCGATCATGAGAATATATGAGAACATACGGAAGTGAGGGTGAGTAGTTTTCTATTTTGTATTTTCACATTGTCAAGTTCCCCCAGGGCAAGCATGTTTTTCATGCTTGCTTTTTTAAATTTTTTAACAATTCAAGATGTTTTGATGACCATTTGTGATTTGGATGGAAAATTTTAAAAAATAGTAGTATACTAACCTTATTAAGGTTGCAATAGGACGAAAATAAAAAGAGTATTCCTCGTGAATGCAAAAACAATGTTACCATTGGCTATTATGCTTGCTTAAAGGCTTGAGCCTGTAAGTAGAGGAACTGTACTTGGAGGTAATTATGGATTTCAAAAGTTTTCTTATTGTTTTTGTTGTTGGCATGTTTGTTTCTTTTATTACTTCTTTAATTAGGGAAAAATTTTTAAAATCTCCAAAGAAGAATAAAGATAGATCTAATTAGATAAAAAGATTTTTTATCGCTAGTTTAATCTACAGTGGAGTTTCTTTAATATTGTTTCGCCTGTCAAAATGATATGTGATAGCAGGATAAAAAATCTACAAATTAAGTTGGTATCAATATGGTGTAAAGGGCAAGTATGTTTTTCATGCTTGCTTTTTTAAATTTTTAACAATTCAAGATGTTTTGATGACCATTTATGATTTCAGTGATCCAAGGTCAAAATGAGTGCTATACTAGCAGTGTAAAGGTTCTAGCTCAACAAACATTCAGGAGGAAATCTTATGAAGAAAAAATATTTGTCATTTTCATCTTGTATCTGATCATGTCCATCTTTCTATATCCGCTTAGGGAGAGTGCTTGGTATCAGCTATTCTATACCATAGCCTATGTGATTGCAGTGATGATTTATTTGGCTATCATGAAAAAGAAAGGAGAAAAGAAATGAAAACTTTTCTTGCTAAAAAACGGAACATCTTTCTTGCAAGATTGTTCCTAGGTCAGTTGCCCTTGCTTGTCTCTACTTATCTATTTCTATCTCGTCAGTTTTTAAATTTTTCCTTGGTTTTCCAATTTCTTTTAGTGGTTATTAACTTGGCTTCAATTTTAGTTACTGTTTACCTCACTAGGGAGATGAGGATAAGAGAGTTTGAAGATGATGATTTGGTTAGTCCTAGAACAAATCAACTTATGTTCATTGGTTTGACAGGTTTTATGTCTATTATTTGTTTGTATAGAGGTGTCACAGCAGGAGAATCTTACCAACAACTAATTGCCTATATTGGCGCTATTCTCTGCTTGATTATTATGCTTCTACTCATTTGGGGCTTGAAGTATTATAAAAAGTAGGGGCTAATGAAGTTTTTGTTATGAATACAAAAACGATGTCACAATTTGAAATGATGGATACTGAGATGCTTGCGAAAGTTGAAGGAGGTTTCGGAGGTTGGGGAGATATGGTTGCTGGTTTATTGGGTGGGCTAGCACCTTCTCCAACTTTGGATCAATTAAATGGTAAGTGGCCTATTATACATTTTTCAAAACCATGTGGTCCTTATGGTATAGGGGGAACTCCAAACTCATGTAATGGTATTTAAAAAGGATTGAAGCTATGAAGGCAAAATATGGGAATCAAATTGTTGATGTTTGGGAAATTGGTCAAGCAACTCCTAAACCAAGTTGGGTAGAGGAAGCTTTTCAAAAAAATTATATGGTTTGGTTGGATAATCATGTGCGCATTCTAATGGCAGGTCTTAACACTTCTCTTGCAACTAATATCAAGTTTGGTCTAGTTGGAACAGTTGGAGGAGGATTCGCTGGTTATGGGATGTATGTTCTTGGTTATCCAGGTGATTATATAGATATCACCAATCATAGAGTTGTTTCTGCTAAAACATTTCATAAAAGTTATCAAATTTTAGAAAATGATTAGATGTCATTTAATTGTAATGGAGAAAGCAATGAAAAAAATATTTTTTAAAAAACAGACCATTTTCCTTGCGAGATTGTTCTTAGGTCAGTTGCCTTTACTTGTCTCTACTTATCTATTTCTATCTCGCCAGTTTTTAAATTTTTCCTTGGTTTTCCAATTTC
>NZ_KV802684.1:40898-51417 GCF_001810785.1 Streptococcus sp. HMSC073F11 | reverse complement strand
AGTTTTTAAATTTTTCCTTGGTTTTCCAATTTCTCTTAGTGGTTATTAACTTAGCTTCCATTTTGCTCACTGTTTACCTCACTAGGGAAATGAGGATAAGAGAATTTGAAGATGATGATTTGGTTAGTCCTAGAACCAATCAACTCATGTATATAGGCTTGACAGGGTTTATGTCTATTATTTGTTTGTATAGAGGTGTCACAGCAGGAGAATCTTACCAACAACTAATTGCCTATATTGGCGCTATTCTCTGCTTGATTATCATGCTTCTGCTCATTTGGGGTTTGAAGTATTATAAAAAGTAGAGGAAGGGTTTTCTTCTTAATCTGGGACTAGTCTAAAGACTGGCAGGAGGAGGTCATCATGTATAAACACTTATTTTTCCTAGATTCCAAAACCTTAGACTGGTTGACGCCTTATATTCTGGTTTTGGCTTCTGACACCATTGCCTTTAATGTTTTTGTGCTAACCTTTGTATCTGCGGTGGTCTTTAATTCCCTAAATTCCATGCTAGCTTTAATGGCTATCTTCTTAGGGGCTGGCTATGTGGTCGGATTTTGGTTACTAAAATGGTTTGTTTTGGAAAGGTTAGAGTTAAAGGATGACTTGTAGGGAAGTTTGTTTGTTGAGGAGGCTAGTTTTATGGAGTTTTTTGATAAATTTCATGCCTTTTGTTTTGGATTTTTAGTACTACTAATCGTCATTACAGTTCCTTATACGATTAACCATGGGGATTTTTTTCAAAATGAATCTGAATTGATTATTGTAAGTCTTCTAGTAACCTCGATGAGTGTTGCTTATGCTAGAAAGTTTGAAATGATTTCTTTTGGGATGTTAAGCAAGAAAGAACTTTTGCTTTTTATTGCAATTTTTCTTCTAAGTGTACTTGAGACGCTGGTTTATATTCATTTCTTCGCTGTTTCTTCTGGCGCAGGAGTTCAACACTTGGAGGAAGTCAGTAGAGGAATTTCTCTGTCTTTGATTTTGACTTCCTCAGTTTTTGGTCCCATCCAGGAGGAACTCATTTTCAGAGGACTTCTTCAAGGTGCCGTTTTTGACAATTCTTGGTTAGGGCTTGTGCTAACTTCCTCTCTCTTTTCTTTTATGCATGGACCTTCTAATGTCCCTTCGTTTATTTTTTATCTACTTGGGGGCTTGTTGCTGGGCTTTGCCTATAAAAAGAGCCAAAATCTATGGGTTTCTACTCTAGTTCACATGTTTTACAATGCTTGGCCACTCTTATATTATTTATAAAAATCACGAAAAGGTAAGCAGAAGACGGTGCTTGCCTTTTTCTTTCTATAATGATACCCAATCCAATCCATAGGCTTTTCTTTGAGAATCGGGTTAGAGCGGTTGACGAATAGGCCAAAAACTAGTAGAATAGTAAGGAAACTTTATACGGAGGAAAGAAATGGATTTGGGTGATAATGAGCTAACACTGACTCCCATACCTGGGAAAAGTGGCAAAGCTTATATGGGTAGCTATCCTGATGGGAAGCGCATCTTTGTAAAAATGAACACCTCTCCAATCCTACCTGGTCTAGCTAGAGAACAAATTGCTCCACAATTATTATGGAGTCGCCGTTTGGCAGATGGGCGTGATATGTGTGCTCAAGAATGGTTGACAGGCAAGATATTGACCCCCTATGATATGAATCGTAAACAAATCGTCAATATCTTAACCCGTCTGCATCGCTCACGTCCGTTGATGACACAGTTGAGTCGTTTGGGGTATGCCATGGAAACACCTGTAGATTTACTACAGTCTTGGCAGGAAACGGCTCCAGATGCTTTGCGTAAAAATCATTTTATCAGTGAAGTGATGGCTGATTTACGTCAGACTATTCCAGGATTTAGAGAGGACCATGCGACCATTGTCCATGGAGATGTACGACATAGTAATTGGATTGAGACAGACAGTGGCTTGATTTATTTGGTGGATTGGGATTCGGTTCGTTTGACCGACCGCATGTTTGATGTGGCCCATATGCTCTGCCATTATATTCCAGAACATCAGTGGAAGGAATGGTTGACCTATTACGGTTACAAGTATAATCAAACGGTATTAAATAAATTGTATTGGTACGGTCAATTGTCTTATTTGAGCCAGATTTCCAAGTATTATATGAACCAAGATTTAGAAAATGTCAATCGGGAGATCCATGGCTTGCGTCACTTCCGAGACAAGTATGGAAAGAGAAGATGAGAGTTAGAAATCGTAAAGGGGCGACAGAATTACTAGAGGCAAATCCCCAGTATGTAGTCCTCAATCCCTTGGAAGCCAAGGGAAAATGGCGGGACTTGTTTGGCAATGATAATCCCATTCATGTGGAAGTTGGAAGTGGAAAGGGTGCCTTTGTTTCAGGTATGGCCAAGCAAAACCCTGACATCAACTATATCGGGATTGATATTCAAAAGTCTGTTTTGAGCTACGCTTTGGACAAGGTGCTTGAAGTTGGAGTGCCTAACATCAAGCTCTTGTGGGTGGATGGTTCTGACTTGACCGACTACTTTGAAGACGGTGAGATTGATCGCTTGTATCTGAACTTTTCAGATCCTTGGCCTAAAAAACGCCATGAAAAGCGTCGTTTGACCTACAAGACCTTCTTGGATACCTTCAAACGTATCTTGCCTGAAAATGGAGAAATTCATTTTAAGACGGATAACCGTGGCTTGTTTGAGTATAGCCTAGTGAGTTTTTCTCAGTATGGCATGAAACTCAATGGTGTCTGGCTTGATTTACATGCCAGTGATTTTGAAGGCAATGTCATGACAGAATACGAGCAAAAATTCTCCAATAAGGGTCAAGTTATCTACCGAGTTGAGGCTCAGTTTTAATCTAAAGAGATTTCAAAAACTGTTTCGCATTCAAAAAGTTATCATATATTCTAAGGATTTAGTTCTGTATTGCACAGAATTAAGTCCTTTTAGTTTGATTTCAAAACAGGTGTTTTTTACTAAGTGTGTATTTGCGGCCAGATAAGTGGTATAATGGAAAGGTTATGAGAAATAGTATAAACCCTCTTGTATTCTATCTTTTCTTTTTCCTTGTGATAGTTGGTTTGATTTTTTCTGATTACCAACAACGTGATAGTTGGTTTGATTTTTTCTGATTACCAACAACATAGACAAGTAGAGGTGCAAGCAGAAAAAGAGGTTCAAGTAGAAAAAACTGAAACAACTATTGAAACCAGTAAAGGAGAGGAAAATAAGGTTATCGAAGACAGATTGGCCACGATGACCTTGGAGGAGAAAGTAGGACAATTATTTTGGGCCAGAGTTCCTTCTAATCATCAGATAGAAGATCTTCAATCCTATCATTTGTCTGGTTATATCTTATTTGGAAGAGATTTTGAGGGGCGAAGTTTAGAGGATATAAAGACTTTGACAAAAGACTACCAAGCTGCTGCCAAGATTCCTTTGTTGATTGGTTCAGATGAAGAAGGAGGGACAGTAACTCGTATCAGTTCGATTTTAGAAACTCCTTTCCAATCTCCTATGGCACTTTATCAGCAAGGGGGAATGGAGGCGGTGCTTTCTGATACGAAGCAAAAGGCAGAACTGTTAAAATCTGTTGGGATCAATGCTGGTCTTTTCCCAGTTGCAGATCTTGCAAGGAATCAGTCAGCCTTCATTTATGATCGAACGATTGGACAAGATGTCCAAACAACTGCAAGCTATGTTCAGCAGGTCGTAGAAGAACTTAAAGAGAGTAAGGTTGGATCAACCTTGAAACATTTTCCAGGATATGGCGATAATGGAGATAGTCATACCGCTATTATCCAAGACAACCGTTTTTTAGATGAATTGAGACAAGCAGATTTTCTTCCCTTTCAAGCTGGGATAGATGCAGGGGCGGATAGTGTCTTAGTCTCTCACAATATCTTATCTAAAATTGACACAGTGCCATCATCTATCTCACCGAAAATCACTGACCTTCTTCGGAAGGAACTGCATTTCAAAGGTGTCATTATGACGGATGATTTTGATATGGCAGGAATAGCTGATTTTGTCAGTCAGGACGAGGCTGCTTTTCAAGTGATTTTAGCTGGAAATGATCTGATTCTAGGGTCTTCCTATCAAACCCAGATCCCTTATTTATTAAAGAAAATTTCCTCTGGAGAATTGACAGAAGAACGTATTGATGAGTCTGTGAGACGTGTTTTAACTTGGAAATACGACTTAGGATTATTAGGAGCGGCGCAGTAAGTCTTGTAAGCCCAGACAAAAAGCTTCAAGGTCAAATCCTTGCAGGTTAGCTTGATTTGTGTTATACTTATAGCAAGAATATGAGAAAGAGAGGCGGGGAAATATCTTCGCCTCTTGCTTATGAGGAGGTGGACGCAATCGCAACAATCGTAGAATTAGTCAGAGAAGTTGTAGAACCTGTCATAGAAGCGCCTTTCGAACTCGTGGATATCGAGTATGGAAAGATTGGCAGTGACATGAT
Organism: Streptococcus sp. HMSC073F11; assembly: GCF_001810785.1. Taxonomy (GTDB): domain Bacteria; phylum Bacillota; class Bacilli; order Lactobacillales; family Streptococcaceae; genus Streptococcus. The sequence goes on along the minus strand of NZ_KV802684.1, from coordinate 46,964 downwards.
TCTCAGTATTTTTGTAGATAAACCCGAAGGGATTACCTTGAACGACACGGCAGACCTGACAGAAATCATCAGTCCTGTCCTAGACACTATCAAGCCAGATCCCTTCCCAGAACAATATTTCCTAGAAATCACCAGTCCAGGCTTGGAACGTCCTTTGAAAACCAAGGATGCTGTCGCTGGAGCAGTTGGGAAATACATCCATGTCGGGCTCTACCAAGCCATTGATAAGCAAAAAGTCTTTGAAGGTACCTTGGTATCCTTTGAAGAGGACGAGTTGACCATGGAATATATGGACAAGACACGTAAGAAAACCGTTCAAATTCCATACAGTTTAGTATCAAAAGCACGTTTAGCAGTTAAACTATAGAAAAGAAAGGATAGCTTTTGAGGATTCAAAAGTAAAAAGAACATGAGTAAAGAAATGCTAGAGGCCTTCCGCATTTTGGAAGAAGACAAGGGAATCAAAAAAGAAGACATCATCGACGCGGTAGTAGAGTCACTTCGTTCTGCTTATCGCAGACGCTATGGTCAATCTGACAGCGTAGCTATTGACTTCAATGAAAAAACAGGTGACTTTACTGTCTATACTGTTCGTGAAGTTGTTGATGAAGTATTTGATAGCCGTTTGGAAATCAGCTTGAAAGATGCCCTTGCCATTAATTCAGCCTATGAACTTGGTGACAAAATCAAGTTTGAAGAAGCACCTGCTGAGTTTGGTCGTGTAGCAGCTCAATCTGCTAAACAAACCATCATGGAAAAAATGCGCAAGCAAACACGTGCCATCACTTACAATACTTATAAAGAACATGAACAAGAAATCATGTCTGGTACAGTAGAAAGATTTGACAACCGCTTTATTTACGTCAACCTTGGCAGCATCGAAGCCCAATTGTCCAAACAAGACCAAATCCCTGGAGAAGTCTTTGCTTCCCACGACCGTATCGAAGTCTACGTTTACAAGGTTGAAGACAATCCTCGTGGTGTCAACGTATTTGTTAGCCGTAGCCATCCAGAAATGATCAAACGCTTGATGGAGCAAGAAATTCCAGAAGTCTACGATGGAACTGTTGAAATCATGAGCGTAGCCCGCGAAGCTGGTGACCGTACGAAAGTTGCCGTTCGTAGTCACAATCCAAACGTGGACGCTATCGGGACAATCGTTGGACGTGGTGGTGCCAATATCAAGAAAATCACCAGCAAATTCCACCCAGCTCGCTACGATGCCAAGAGTGATCGTATGATTCCTGTAGAAGAAAACATCGACGTTATCGAGTGGGTAGCAGATCCAGCTGAGTTTATCTACAATGCCATCGCACCGGCAGAGGTTGACCAAGTTATCTTTGATGAAAATGACAGCAAACGTGCCTTGGTTGTTGTACCTGATAACAAGCTTTCTCTTGCTATCGGTCGTCGTGGACAAAACGTTCGCTTGGCAGCTCATTTGACAGGTTACCGTATCGATATCAAGTCTGCCAGTGAGTTTGAAGCTATGGAAGAAGCAGGTCAAGTTGATTACGCAGTTGCGGATGAATTGATCGAAGAATAAAAGCTGCTAGAGGAGGGAAAGATGAAAACAAGAAAAATCCCTTTGCGCAAGTCTGTTGTATCCAACGAAGTGATTGATAAGCGTGATTTGCTCCGCATTGTCAAGAACAAAGAAGGACAGGTCTTTATCGATCCGACAGGCAAGGCCAATGGCCGTGGCGCTTATATCAAGCTAGACAATACAGAAGCCCTAGAGGCAAAAAAGAAGAAAGTCTTTAACCGCAGCTTTAACATGGAAGTGGAAGAAAGCTTTTATGACGAGTTGATCGCTTATGTGGATCATAAAGTGAAAAGAAGAGAGTTAGGACTTGAATAAGCAAAAGATAAGCAATCTCTTGGGACTTGCTCAACGAGCAGGCCGGATCATATCGGGTGAGGAATTGGTGGTCAAGGCCATCCAAGCTCAGAAAGCCAAGCTAGTCTTTCTAGCCCATGATGCTGGCCCCAATCTAACCAAGAAGATTCAAGATAAAAGTGACTATTATCAAGTAGAAGTTATAACCGTGTTTTCAACACTGGAATTAAGCATAGCAGTCGGAAAATCGAGAAAGGTTTTGGCTGTGACAGATGCTGGATTTACAAAGAAAATGAGGTCTCTTATGGAATAGAAGAGGAGGACATGATTTGTCTAAGAAAAGATTGTACGAAATCGCAAAAGAACTTGGAAAAGAAAGTAAAGAAGTTGTAGCGCGTGCAAAAGAGTTGGGCTTGGATGTAAAAAGCCACTCATCGAGCGTGGAAGCTGCTGCTGCTGAACAAATCGCAGCTAGCTTTAAACCAGCTGCTCCGAAAGCAGAAGCAAAACCTGCGACACCAAAAGCAAGTGTAGAAAAGAAAGCGGAAAAGCCTGCATCAGCTAAACCAGTAGCTGTTAAGGAAGAAAGCAAACCAGCTACACCTGCAGCTCCTAAGGAAGAAAAAGTGGTGGCTGCAAGACCACAGAGTCGAAACTTCAAGGCGGAGCGTGAGGCGCGTGCCAAAGAGCAGGCAGAGCGACGCAAACAAAACAAGGGCAACAACCGTGACCAACAACAAAACGGCAACCGTCAGAAAAACGACGGCCGTAATGGTGGCAAACCTGGTCAAGGAAACCGCGACAATCGCCGATTTAACGATCAAGGGAAGAAACCACAAGGTCAAGGAAATCGTAGCAATGATCGCCGTCAGCAACAAGACTTCCAGCCAAAACAAGCTGGACCACGTGTTGACTTTAAAGCCCGTGCAGCAGCCCTAAAAGCAGAGCAAAATGCAGAGTATGCACGCTCAAGCGAGGAGCGCTTCAAGCAATCGCAAGCTGCTAAAGAAGCCTTGGCTCAAGCTAATAAACGCAAGGAGCCAGAGGAAATCTTTGAGGAAGCCGCTAAGTTAGCTGAACAAACTCAGTCAGCCGTAGCAGTAGCTCCTGTAGCTAAAGAAGCGCCAGTGGATACACGTCGTAAAAAACAAGCTCGACCAGACAAAGAACGTGACGATTATGATCACGAAGAAGATGGTCCTAGAAAACAACAAAAGAATCGAAGTAGTCAGAATCAAGTGAGAAATCAAAGAAATAGTAACTGGAATAACAACAAAAAGAATAAAAAAGGCAACAAGCAAAATAACCGCAATCAGGCACCAAAACCTGTTACAGAACGTAAGTTCCACGAATTGCCAACAGAATTTGAATATACAGATGGTATGACTGTTGCGGAAATCGCAAAACGTATTAAACGTGAACCAGCTGAAATCGTTAAGAAACTCTTTATGATGGGGGTTATGGCCACACAAAACCAATCTTTGGATGGTGACACCATTGAACTCCTATTGGTAGATTATGGTATCGAAGCCAAACAAAAGGTTGAAGTGGACAATGCGGACATCGAGCGTTTCTTCGTCGAAGATGGTTATCTCAATGAAGATGAATTGGTTGAGCGTCCACCAGTTGTGACCATCATGGGGCACGTTGACCATGGTAAAACCACCCTTCTAGATACCCTTCGTAACTCTCGTGTTGCAACAGGAGAAGCAGGTGGTATCACTCAGCATATTGGTGCCTACCAAATCGTTGAAAACGGCAAGAAGATTACCTTCCTTGATACACCAGGACACGCGGCCTTTACATCGATGCGTGCGCGTGGTGCATCTGTTACCGATATCACCATCTTGGTCGTAGCGGCAGACGACGGGGTTATGCCTCAGACTATCGAAGCCATCAACCACTCAAAAGCAGCCAACGTTCCAATCATTGTAGCCATCAACAAGATTGATAAACCTGGTGCCAACCCAGAACGCGTTATCGGTGAATTGGCAGAACACGGTGTCATGTCAACTGCTTGGGGTGGAGATTCTGAGTTTGTCGAAATTTCAGCTAAGTTCAACCAAAATATCGATGAACTCTTGGAAACGGTCCTTCTTGTGGCTGAAATCCAAGAACTCAAGGCAGACCCAACAGTGCGTGCGATCGGTACCGTTATCGAAGCTCGCTTGGATAAAGGAAAAGGTGCGGTCGCAACCCTTCTTGTTCAACAAGGTACCTTGAATGTCCAAGATCCAATCGTTGTCGGAAACACCTTCGGTCGTGTCCGTGCCATGACCAATGACCTTGGTCGTCGTGTTAAGGTTGCAGGACCATCGACACCAGTATCTATCACAGGTCTAAACGAAGCACCAATGGCGGGTGACCACTTTGCCGTTTACGAAGATGAAAAATCTGCGCGTGCAGCAGGTGAAGAACGTGCGAAACGTGCTCTTATGAAGCAACGTCAAGCTACCCAACGTGTCAGCCTTGAAAACCTATTTGATACGCTTAAAGCGGGTGAACTCAAGTCTGTTAACGTTATCATCAAGGCCGACGTACAAGGTTCAGTTGAAGCCCTTTCTGCCTCGCTTCAAAAGATCGATGTAGAAGGTGTCAAAGTTACCATCGTTCACTCAGCGGTCGGTGCCATTAATGAATCTGATGTGACTCTTGCGGAAGCTTCAAATGCCTTTATCATCGGTTTCAACGTGCGCCCTACACCACAAGCTCGTCAACAAGCAGAAGAAGATGATGTAGAAATCCGTCTCCACAGCATTATCTACAAGGTTATCGAAGAGATGGAAGAAGCCATGAAAGGAATGCTTGATCCAGAATTCGAAGAAAAAGTTATCGGTGAAGCAATCATCCGTGAAACCTTCAAGGTATCTAAAGTGGGAACCATCGGTGGATTCATGGTTACGAGTGGTAAGGTTACCCGTGATTCTAAAGTCCGTGTTATCCGTGACGGTGTCGTAATCTATGATGGCGAACTCGCAAGCTTGAAACACTACAAAGACGACGTCAAAGAAGTTACAAACGGTCGTGAAGGTGGATTGATGATTGATGGCTACAATGATATCAAGACTGATGATGTGATTGAGGCATACGTCATGGAAGAAATCAAACGTTAAGATTTTTGCTCCTTTCTTAGGTGGTGAGGGACGCAAGCAAACCGATGGTTTCATTGCTTATTTTTGAGCCTAAGGTCTCAAAAATCCCCTGTGATGGGACTGATAAATCAGTTCCATCACTTTCACCACAGTGAAAGAAGCAGGTGATTTCAAATTGAACGTCGTTTCAATTTGAATTAAAAATCAAGAAATTTAAAAATAGCTAGGTCTGCTGGCCTAGCTTTTGGTTCAAAGTAGAGAAAGGAATATCATGGCAAATCATTTCCGTACGGATCGTGTGGGCATGGAAATCAAGCGTGAAGTCAATGAGATTTTGCAAAAGAAAGTCCGTGATCCGCGTGTCCAAGGTGTGACCATTACAGATGTTCAGATGCTGGGTGACTTGTCTGTTGCCAAGGTTTACTACACCATTTTGAGTAACCTGGCTTCGGATAATCAAAAAGCTCAAATCGGGCTTGAAAAAGCAACTGGTACGATCAAACGTGAACTTGGTCGCAATTTGAAATTGTACAAAATCCCAGATTTAACCTTCGTCAAAGACGAATCCATTGAATATGGAAACAAGATTGACGAAATGCTACGCAATCTGGATAAGAATTAAGCAAGAGGGGACACCCTCTTTTTTGGTGGAGAAATGGCAATAAAAAATACTGGGGAATCTTTCTAGAGTAAAAAATTGTTAAAAAGCTTTATAAAACTCAGCTTGTATGATAGTATAGAAATTGGAAAGAGTGAGATGAAATGATTTCTTATCAATGACTAGCTAGTCTGGTATAGCAATCAGCTAGAAACTGCAGTTAGACGAGGGAAGGTAATATGGGGTTCATAAAAATTCTAGCCAAGACTTACGGGAATTACTTTTTTGTGATGCAAAGCGTCAAAGTTCTGAAGAACATGAAAAAAGACGACAATGCTCTAGTAGGATTCGGGAAAGTACTGCTTGCTGACAAACTGATGGATGTAGCCCAGTGGCTCGCAAAACCAGAGGATAAGGAATAACTTGAAATGAAAGAAACTAGCAGGAATTCCACTGCTAGTTTTTTAATCTCTTCCCATATGGTATAATATAAGCAGTAAAATCATTTTATACTCTTCGAAAATCTCTTCAAACCA